>JAQSYS010000210.1 GCA_029256005.1 Sedimentibacter sp. | reverse complement strand
TGACCAAGGAGAAAAATATAGAGGTACAAAAGCAAATTAACGACAACAGTATTGTATTTGCTGATTATTTCAGAATTGACCAAGTTTTTCAAAACCTATATGAAAATGCTATTAAATATTGTGCACCTAAAGGCACTATAAGGGTTTCAACAGAAGTAATCAACAATAAATGCCGCACAAGCATTTTTAATTCTGGTCACCCCATAAATGATGAGGATATTGAAAATATATTCATCAGCTTCTATAGAGCTGATAAATCAAGAACCAACATGGGAAGTTACGGGCTTGGTCTTGCGATTGTTAAGGCAGTGATGGATATGCACAAAGAAGATTATGGTGTGAAGAATGTTGAAAATGGTGTTGAATTCTGGTTTGAGCTGGAAAATGTTGAAATGAGTTTAGAGTTGGAGGAATAACATGGAAACTAAAATATTGTTAGTTGAGGATGAAGATAATATCAGAAAATTAGTCGCAAGCTACCTTGTTAAGGAAGGCTTCAAGGTTGTGGAAGCAGCTGATGGTGAAGAGGCTGTTAAAAAATTCGATAATGAATATGACCTTTCACTTATTATTTTAGATGTTATGATGCCAAAAATGGATGGATATCAGGTTGCTTCCTATATACGAAACGAATCCGATGTACCGATTTTAATGCTTACTGCAAGAGATGCAGAAATAGATGAAATAACAGGCTTTAATTCAGGAGCAGATGAATATATTGCTAAGCCTTTCAGCCCTAAAATACTGGTTACAAGGGTTAAAAATCTTTTAAAAAGAACCTCTCAAAACAGCATGCAGGATGTTGAGCTTGATGGCATCAACATTAAGTATCGTGAAAGAATGGTCTTGATAGACAATGAAAAAGCTATCTTGACACCAAAAGAATTTGATTTGTTATATTATCTCGTTCAGAATAAAAATATTGTTCTCACAAGAAGTCAGATTTTATCTTCTGTATGGGGATGGGATTACTTCGGAGATGACAGAACTGTTGATACACACATTAAATGTCTGCGTTCAAAAATCGGAAGGTATGAAAAAAACATAGTTACAGTAAGAAAAATTGGTTATAAATTTGAATTGGAAAATTAAAATAAGTATCATAATCATACAAAAAACAGGAATTAATTTAATTCCTGTTTTTTCTTTGGAGAATATATAAAAATGTATCTATCTAATTACTGTAAATTTGTTGGCTTAGTTTTTAAGGTTATTGTTATCTTTTGTTCCTGACCGTTTCTTACAATAGTGAGCTCTGCCTTATCATCATTTTTATATTCATATAAATTTCTTTTTAAATCAGACATGCTTTCTATTCTGTCACCATCAATTGCTATAATTACATCTTGCGGTTTCAATCCTGCTTCAAAGGACGGAGAATTATTTAAAATTTCAACAATTACAACTCCATATTCTGCAACTATATCAACTCCTGAAGCTCTTTCAAAAGTTTCTAAATCCACTCCTGTAATACCTACATATACTGATGAAAGTGATCCATCTTTAATTATT
This sequence comes from Sedimentibacter sp., assembly GCA_029256005.1. Classification (GTDB taxonomy): domain Bacteria; phylum Bacillota; class Clostridia; order Tissierellales; family Sedimentibacteraceae; genus Sedimentibacter. Next base: position 2,708 of record JAQSYS010000210.1, on the reverse strand, counting down.
TGCTCAATAATTGGTTTTGCAGTATTAATTGGAATTGAGAATCCAAGACCCTCTGCAGTACTCATTTTAGCTGTGTTAATACCCACAACATTACCTTCAGCGTTGAATAACGGACCACCACTGTTACCTGAATTTATTGATGCATCTGTTTGAATCAAAGGTTCTATTACTGTACCATTTTCAAATGCAATTGCTCTATTTAATCCGCTTACTATACCCTGAGTAACAGTTCTTTCAAGATCCAATGTCATAGGATTTCCTATAGCTACTACAGGCTCTCCAATCTTTAAAAGATCAGAATCACCTAATTCTACTGCAGGCAAACCTGTTTTATTTATTTTTACAACAGCCAGATCTAGTGCTGTATCATACCACAAAACTTCTCCTACTTCTGAAGAACCGTCAATTAAGGATACAGTTATCTTATCATATTGCCCATCTCCTATTACATGGGCATTTGTAACTATATAACCGTTTGGATCAACTATAAATCCTGAACCCATGCTTTGAGCCACCTGTGTTTGCGGACCAAAAAATGTATCTAACTGCTGAGTTACTTCAGTTGTTATACCAACTACCGTTTTTTGTGCCTTTTCTGCTACAGCCACTGCAAAATAAACATTATCGGATAAATCGATATTAACATCCTGTGCTGTAAGTTTCGAAGGAGTATTGGTGAGGACATTTATCCTGCTTGCAACAAAATACCCTCCAGACAAGCCACCAATCAATGCTGCTACCAGTGCAACAGCTACATATCCAAAGAAAGTTTTTTTCTTGCTTTTATTCTTTTTTTGTTCGCCATTGTCAGGTATTATAAAGTTGATATCATTATTGTTACTTTCATTAATGGCATTGTAGTTACCTTCATTAAAGTTGTTATTTGTAAATTCATTGTTTTCATTTATATTTTCATTCTCATTAACTAAATCTCTTTCATTATCGTCCATATCTTTCCTCCTATTGCTATTAAATAATTTATATTTAGTTATAATTATATCATCTTATGTGATGGAAATGTGATGTATCTATGTTTTATATGTGAAATTTAAAAATTATTAATTGATATAATTATATTACCAATAATTTCTTAACTTAAACTAAAATTGCTAAATATTTAAAATCAATATTTATATAATAAAAAGCTGATATATTGAAATTAATCAACTATCAGCTTAAAACTTAATTATCTTTTAACTCATGTATTGCTCTTCTTACATAATGTATATCAGTCTTTGTTTCTTCTGCCAAGAATTCTATGTCTGAATCGCTTAATATTACATTGTAATTAGTTAGAGCATTTTTTATTAAGGATTTTCTCATATGGTCTAGATTTGCATCCTGAGCTTTTATCAATGAAGGATGTGAAGGAAGTATTATGTTCTTTCCTGGAACTTCATCTTTTGGGTCACCGAATTTTATTTCTATACCATTGTCTCTGGCAAATGAGAGCTGTGGCTGAATATGTTTCCCTGCTCCTGTATATTCAGTTTCCTGGACTACAATCATCTGATCCATGTCAAGCTCTTGTGCTAATGAAAACGCTGCTGTCAATGCGGTATTCCCTGCAGGTCCCTTTTCTAATCCTTCTAAGCTCGCCAGAGCTTCAGTAATATAAAAAACTTCACCCTGATGAACAGTCAAATATCTGTCCATGTATCTCATTGGTCTTGCAGCATTACGAGGCACATCAGTTCTGTCCGGCCATGTTGTAAATGGCATTCCAAATCCTGTATGTCCAGTAGTAAATGACTTTCTGTTAAACTGTGTATCAGCTGCCATATGCAAGCCTGATAAATCAACACTTGCAGCAACTACCTTGCAATTTGCACCTGCTTTCATCAGCCCTCTAGCTGTTCCTGTCAAGTTACCTCCACCTGCATTTGTAGCAACAACTACATCCGGATCCTTACCATATCTATCCCTGAACTGCATTGCTATTTCATAGCCTAATGTTTCAACTCCAGCTATTGCAAATGGCGTATACAAGGAAGCATTGAAATATCCTGTTTGTTCTAACAAGGTAAGGAAAGTATAAAATAATTCTGGTCCTACGGAAAGTTGTACGACTTCAGCTCCTAATGCCTCACACTTTCTTGCCTTTTCAATTATTTCAGGTTGTCCGACACCTCTTGAGTCATAACATTCCTGGACAACTATACACTTTAAACCATACATTGCCGCTTGTGACGCAACTGCTGCACCATAATTACCACTAGTTGCAGTTACAACACCCTTATAGCCTAACTTCTTGGCTTGGTAAACTGCTGTTGAAGCTCTTCTTGCTTTAAAGCTCCCGGATGCATTACTTGCTTCATCTTTTATAAATATTCTTGCTCCTTTACCTTTTGGAGCACATTTTCTTGCCAGCTCTGTTAAATTTCTGAGCTCAATTATAGGAGTATTACCTACTCCGTGCTCTGACTGTATTTTTTGAATTTCATCAATGGAGAAGCCTGCTTCTCTCATCATTCTTTCATAATCGAAGGCAATAGAACCGCTTTCAAAAATTGAGTAGTCGAGCCCTGCTGCTGATTTCATTATTTCAGGTCTCCTGCTCATAACACCGGCATAGCTCATATCTTTACTCATTATCAACACCTCCAAACACAATGTCTTTCACTTGATCACTGATTTGCAACAATTCAGGAACAAATTTACCGAAGTCATGCTTGTAATATGGGTTTGCTTCTAATAAAGTACCTTTT
>JAQSYS010000209.1 GCA_029256005.1 Sedimentibacter sp. | reverse complement strand
CTCTAATGATTGACGAACAAATTCCATTCTTGTAGGCATTATAATCCCCCTTAATAAAATTTTGTGATACAATATATTATGTATCACAAAATAAACTGCTACTTTATTTAGAATATATGTTGCAGTTTACCTACAAGAATATTTCATAAAAAAACCTCTTGAGAAAAACCCAAGAGGTTTAAAAATAATTTAATTTAATAAGTCATTTAATTTGGCGCCCTTTATTTCTTCGACACTCCATCCGATAATTGCAAACTTGCCATTTGCGTGTGCATCAACCTTGTTTATCCACTCAATTTCATTGCTTGCCTTTGCTGACAATGTTTTATTGGTGGTCTTGGTTCTATATAATGATGAATTAATAACCCACCATTTAGCATTGATATCTGCACGTTTTAAATCTTCTTCCAAGCGCATTGCTTCATAAACAGGTGTTGCTTCCGGCAAAGTTACTATAATAACTTCAGTTTCTTCGGCATTTTTAAGTCGTGGCAATAGTTTCTTAGCAGATTCAGGAATATCTCCTTGTGACCGTGATATTTCTTTGTTATAGCTTTGAGTAGATTCTAATAAGAGTAATGTATGACCTGTTGGTGCTGTATCAATAACTACAATCTGGTCTTCTGCTTTCTCAACAATATCGGCAAAAGCCCTGAATACAGCAATTTCTTGAGTACACGGAGAACGTAAATCTTCTTCAGCATAAGCAACATCTTCTTCAGACATTGTTTCCTTTGCTTTTGAAAGCACCTCGTCCTGATACTTTTCGAGTTCTCTCTTTTCATCAATATGACTCATTGTAATGCTATTGTTTTCTTCTATTACATATTTGAGATGTGCAGCTGGGTCTGTTGTTGTAAGATGAACCTTTTTACCTTGATTGGCTAAACCTAAAGCAATTGCAGCCGCTATTGTAGTCTTTCCTACACCGCCCTTTCCCATCGTAAAAATAACTTTCTTACCGCTGTTATATAAATCATTTATAACATCTTTAAGACCAGGTATATACTCAGCATTTATTTCTTCTTCTCTAATTTTATATTTATCCTCTGTTAAAAATGACCTAACATTTTCTATTCCGATGATGTTATATGCTCTAAGAGGAATAGTATATGTTGTAATATTCTTTAATCCATCTGACATTTCAAGCAAAGCATTTTGTTGTTTTTCATAAAAACTTTTAGAAATATCATCATCAAACTCCTCCAAAACTCCATTTATAACAAGAGTCTGATTATTTACTCCAATTTCTGATAGTTCATTTGAGGCTCTTTCTGCTTCTGCAAGGGGTCCTGCTTCCGGTCTAGAAACTAAAATAAGTGTAGTCAAATTCCCATCAGCTAAAGTTTCTACTGCTTTTATATATATTTCTTTTTTACTTTCAAGTCCTGATAGCTGGCCCAGGCATGATGCTCCATGAGTACTTTCATCTATAAAATTGCTCCAAGCAGATGGTAACTGAAGCATTCTGAGGGTGTGCCCAGTAGGTGCAGTATCAAATATTATATAATCATATTCACTTTGGGCTTTCTCATCTGTAAGAAAACCAGAAAATTCATTAAATGCTGCTATTTCAACTGTGCATGAACCTGACAGCTGCTCTTCCATATTATTCAATACCGATTCTGGCAATAAACCGCGATATGGAGCAATTACACTTTCACGATACTCTGCTGCAGCTTGAACCGGGTCGAGGTTTGCCACAACAAGATTCGGAACTTCTTGTATGGAAACACCCTTATTATTTAATTCAACATTAAATACATCCTGTAAGTTTGATGCGGGATCCGTACTTACCAAAAGCACTTTATATCCATCATCAGCTAATGTTACAGCAGTTGCACAGGCTGTAGATGTCTTGCCAACACCACCCTTGCCTGTATAAAACAAGTATTTTGTCAATTTAATATTTTGTGGATTAAAAATTTCCATTAATTGTTTTTGTCTCCTTAATTTTTAATGAGATTTAATAGCCGGGAACCAATGCGTCGTCTTGTTTGCAATAAACACTAAGAATAACATCGTCGGTACTTCTGTTAAAACACCTACTGTTGTAGCTAATGCAGCAGGCGAATCCATTCCAAACAGAGCTATTGCTACCGCAACGGCAAGTTCAAAGAAATTGGATGCTCCAATCATACCTGCTGGTGCTGCTATGTCATATGGTAGTTTAAGCCATTTACTCGCAAGGTATGCAATAAAGAAAATCAAAAATGTCTGTATAGTTAATGGAATTGCAATTAATAAAATATGCAACGGATTACTTAATATAGTTTCTCCCTGGAATGAGAATAATAATACCAACATCAATAATAATCCTGCCGTAGTAACGCCATCAAACTTTGGCAAAAACTCATTTTCAAAATACTCTAATCCTTTATTTTTGATAACATTCATTCTTGTAAATATCCCACCGGTCAATGGAATTACTACAAAAAGTACCACAGATAAAACCAATGTATCCCAAGGAACTGAAACATTGCTTACACCAAGCAGAAATTTTACAATTGGAATAAATGCTGCCAATATAATCAAATCATTCGTTGCTACCTGAACAACTGTGTATGCAGGATTGCCTTTTGTCAATGTACTCCAAACAAATACCATAGCAGTACAAGGAGCTGCTCCCAAGAGTACTGCACCTGCTAAATATTTTGTTGCAAGCTCAGGCGCAATGAAATTTTTAAAAATAACGAAAAAGAAAAAATACGCTATAAAGTACATTGTAAATGGTTTAATAACCCAATTTGTTATCCATGTTACATATAATCCCTTTGGATTTTTCCCTACATTTCTAATGCTTTGAAAATCTACTTTCATCATCATTGGATAAATCATCACCCAAATAAGTATAGCCGTTGGTATTGAAACATTTGCATATTCAAATTGGCCGAAAAATTCAGGAACAGAAGGTATAAATCTCCCTATTAAAACTCCAGCAACCATGCAAAGCGCTACCCATAAAGTTAAATATTTTTGAAAAAATCCAATATCTGATTTATTTTCATTGCTCATAATAATCCTCCAAATTTTTAATTCTTAACATCAATCGCACAAACCTTTTGTTTTACATGCATTAAAATTATCACAATCATTTTCATAACAAGGTAATTTGCTGGTTTGACTTACCAAATAATCATATAATTCTTTATTATCTCTTAAAAATTCATCGCTGACTTTATAATAAGTCCACTGTGCATTTTTATAACTATCTAAAACCCCAGCTTTTTTTAGTATTGTAAGATGTCTAGAAGCATTTGACTGTGTAAGTCCCAAGCACTCCTCTATTTCACAAACACACATCTCTGATTTAAGAATTTGAGATATAATTCTTAATCTTGTCTCATCTGCTATAGCTTTTAATATATCTATCAACTTATCAACTCCTACTTAGTCATCTTATTGCTGCTACCACCTGATTTTCCTCTGGTAGCTTTTGCAACCTTGGGTTGTGAACTTATATCACCAACAGGAATCCCCAGCATTTTTATAATCTCTTCATTAGTTGGATACTTGCCTATTAAAACAACTTCTCCATCCAAGACTATTACCGGTAATCCATCAACACCCTTTTCGTTTAATATTTTATTTACTTCTTTATTATTTATAAATTCTTGAGGTGCATTTGATAGATTAAATCTATCTATTTCTATTCCATTTTTCTTTAATGTGTTAAGTGTTGTAGAAATCCTTATGAGTTCAGGATCCACTCCAACACCACAAACCCCAGTTGGGCAGCACATAGCCGGTTCAAATATTTGCAATTTTTTCATTTGTATCCTCCATATTATATTAATATAGCTTTTGATTTGAAATTTTATCAGCAAGTTCTTTTACTTTCTTTTCTATTTCAGTAATAACTATTTCAAATTCCTCATCACTTTTTCCTGTCGGGTCATCTAATCCCCAATCCTCTTCATACTTGCTGTCAACAAACGGACATATAACATTACAACCCATTGTTATCTTTATGTCTATTTCAGGCAGTTCAGTTATCAATTTTGAGTATTGTGTCTTTTCCATATCAATATCATAAAACTTTTTCATCAATCTAACTGCATCCTGATTAATGTGAGGCTTTGTTTCTGTTCCTCCTGAGTAACTTTCAAACACATCACTTGCAAAATGCTTTCCAAGTGCTTCTGCTATTTGACTTCTACACGAATTATGGACACATATAAATGCTACCTTTGGTTTATTATTGTTCATATAATATCCTCCTTAT
>JAQSYS010000208.1 GCA_029256005.1 Sedimentibacter sp. | reverse complement strand
TGTTTAATGATTAGCGGAGCTGTTGTTGCTGAACTTGGAGCAAATATTACATCAGGGTTTTTAGCCTTAATATTTGTAAGGATAGCATTAAAATCTGAATCATTTACCTGGAATTCTGAAATGTCAACTATACTGTTTGGATCTCCTGTTAATTCTTTAAAAGCGTCAATAAAGAAGTTTCCAAGACCTACTGAGTAGTCATCACCATTTTGCATTATTACAGCTGCAGTCTTAGCGCCTTGTCCTAATGCATAGTTAGCCATAACTTTTCCTTGGAAAGGATCAAGGAAGCATGCACGGAAATAATATTCATTGCCTTGTGTAACCATAGGGTTTGTACAAGAAGCTCCCATTGCAGGAATCTTTGCATTTTTTATTATGTCTCCAGCTGCTATTGAAACACCAGAACCATATGAACCAATTATAGCTACAACCTTATCTTTTTCAATAAGTCTAGTTACAGCTGTAGTTGCTTCACCCTTATCACTTTTGTTGTCAACGATTACAAGCTCAATTTTCTTACCTAAAACTTCAGGATACATTTTGTTTGCATATTTAATACCATCAAGCTCTTGTAGGCCTCCACCGCCATTTTCACCGGTAAGCGGTTCGAAAACACCTATTTTTATAACATCACTGTTTGAACCATTATCAGTTGGCTCTCCCTTTTGGGCACATGCTGTAAACATAGTAAGTATCATCAATAAGCTTAGTATTAGTGATAATTTTCTTTTCATATTCTTCTCCTCACCTTTTAAATAAATTTCTATAATTATACCATTGAAAACATTTTTCTGCAACAATTTTTTCCGTGATATAGAATACACCTTTACACAATTTGCGGACAAAATATTATATATGTTTATGTTTTGCGATATAAAAAGACAGCCTTTTAATAATTATATTAAAAAGCTGTCAAACTTATAAAAGCTTATATGAATTTTGAAGTTAAATTTAAAACTTTTTGTTTCAACAAATCGTAATCTTCTTTTTTGCTTAAGGCGTTATCGATTATTTCAGCTAATTCAATCATTTCTGCTTCCTTCATACCTCTTGTTGTAACTGCTGGAGTACCTATTCTAAGACCACTTGTAACAAATGGACTTTGAGGATCGAAAGGAATAGTGTTTTTATTTGTTGTAATATGAATTTCATCAAGAAGTTTTTCAGCTTCCTTGCCAGTTAAGTCTTTGTTTCTAAGGTCTACAAGCATTAAATGATTGTCTGTTCCGCCAGAAACAATTCTAAAGCCTCTTTCAGTCAATTCTTTAGACAAAGCGTTAGCATTATTTAAAATCTGTTGTTGGTAATCCTTGAAGCTATCTTCCATTACTTCTTTAAAGCATGCTGCTTTTGCTGCAATGACGTGCATCAAAGGTCCGCCTTGAATACCAGGGAATATGGCTTTATCAATTTTCTGAGCAAATTCATTTTTGCAAAGTATCATACCTCCACGAGGTCCTCTTAATGTCTTATGAGTTGTCGTAGTAACGAAGTCGGCATATTCTACTGGATTTGGATGGAGTCCTGCAGCAACAAGTCCAGCGATATGAGCCATGTCAACCATAAAGTATGCTCCTACTTCATCAGCAATTTCTCTGAAAGCTTTAAAATCTATAAATCTTGAATAAGCACTTGCTCCTGCAACAATTAACTTAGGTTGCTCTTGTTTTGCTATTTCTCTAACTTTATCATAATCAATTCTTTCAGTTTCTTTGTCTACACCATAAAAAACTACATTGAAATATGATCCTGACATATTTACAGGGCTACCGTGAGTTAAATGTCCACCCATTGATAAGTCCATGCCTAAAATCTTATCACCTGGTTTTAAAATTGAAAAATAAACACCAAAGTTTGCATTAGAACCTGAATGAGGTTGAACATTTGCATGATCTGCACCAAAAATCTTTTTAGCTCTGTCTCTTGCAAGGTTTTCAACCTTATCAACGAATTCACATCCGCCATAATATCTCTTTCCTGGATATCCTTCAGCATATTTGTTTGTTAGGTGGCTCCCCATTGCTTGTAAAACAGTCTCTGATACGAAATTTTCGGAAGCGATAAGTTCAATATTGATGTTTTGTCTTTCTTTTTCTTCCATCATTGCACTGTAAAGATCATTGTCATTTTGCTTGATTAAATCAAAGTTCATAATTATCTCCTATTTGTAGATTTTTGGAAGTCTCTTCCCTAGATTTGTTAAAACTTCATATGATATTGTACCTCTCATATTTGCAACATCTTCTGCTGTCATAGCTCCATCTGTGCCATCACCGTAAATTATTGCATGCATACTTTGCCTATAATAGGACATTTTACACCTTTTACTACAATGTATCCCTTATTAGATAAAAGCCTTGAGTAACCATCAGCATAACCTAATGGAATTGTTCCTACAACAGTTGATTTCGTTGTACTAAATAAATGTCCATAACCTACGCCTTCTCCGGTTTCAATGGTCTTTACATTTGCTACTCTTGCTTTTAATGTTACACAAATCTCGAATTTATACTCTTGCATATTTACTTCATCTGATGGATAAAAACCCGATAATATTATACCTGGTCTTACCATGTCGAAATAGTATTCCGGCATATCAATTATAGTAGCACTGTTAGCAATATGCTTGATAGGGATTATTACATTTCTTTTTTCAAGCATGCTCATGAAATCAACAAATTTTTGTGCCTGTTTATTTGCAGTAGTTTTGTCTTTTTCATCTGCTTTTGCATGGTGAGAAAATGCACCTTCAATTTTTATGTTTTCCATTTTAGAAATAGCTGCAACCTTGTCGGCATTTTCTTCTGTCGTCAGGAATCCAAGTCTGTTCATTCCTGTTTCTATCTTTATATGTATTTTAGCCTTCTTATTCAAATTTTTAGCAGCTAAATTTAATTTTTCTGCTAGTTCATAGTCGTAAATAGCTAATGTTATGTCATTATTGATTGCATCATCGTAAAATTCTTCAGGAGTATAGCCTAGAACCAGAATATCTTTGTTTTTGATTTCTTCTCTAAGCTCAAATGCTTCAGAAATGACTGCTACGGCAAACATATCAACACCGTTTTCTAAATACATTTTAGAAAGTTCCATTGATCCCATTCCATAGCTGTCAGCTTTTACAACAGCACATATTTTAACGTTTGGACCTACAGCTCTTCTTACTTCTAAAAAGTTATGTATTGCTTTTTTTCTGTTAATTTCGACCCAAGCAGGTCTAATCTTTTCGTTCACTTATTTAATCCTCCTAAAAATTACTAACACATACATTAATTATATCAAACCAGTTTAATTAAATCAATGATATGAAAAAAATTATATGCTAAATAAATATAAATTTCAAAAATGTGTTTACAACCTGCACAATTTTTAATATTATAAGGTTTGTAGTTTTAATATGATTATTATTGACAATCGTCAATTATACTATACTAAGGAGAATTTATGAGTATTTTAGATGTAAGAAGTGTAAATCATGGCTTTGGAGCACGTGCTATTCTGGAAAATGTATCATTTAGGCTTTTAAAGGGAGAGCATGTTGCATTAATAGGTGCAAACGGCGAAGGAAAATCTACATTTTTGAATATTATTACAGGGAAACTTATGCCGGATGAAGGAACAGTTGAGTGGTCTAAGAGAGTGACTGTTGGCTATCTTGACCAGCATTCAGCATTGAAGCCAGGAACAACAATAAAAGAAAATCTGCGTTTGGCTTTTGATGAGTTATTCAAAATGGAACAAGAAATGATGAAGCTGTATGAGGATATGGGAGCTGCAGATGAAGATGAAGTAAACAGGATGATGGAAGATGCTGCAGATATTCAAACTATTTTGGATTCAAGTGGATTTTATTTTATAGATACAAAAATTGAAGAGATAGCAAATGGTCTTGGTTTAGGGGATATCGGTCTAGACAGACAAGTAGATGAACTGAGCGGAGGACAGAGAACAAAGGTATTATTGACAAAACTATTGTTACAAAATCCAACCATACTACTTCTCGATGAGCCTACAAACTATTTAGATGAAAATCATATCAGATGGTTAACTAACTATCTTCAGAATTATGAAAATGCATTTATATTAATTTCTCATGATGTGCCATTTATCAACGATGTATGCAACATTATCTACCATGTTGAAAACTGCAGTTTGACACGCTACGTTGGAAATTATGAGGAATTTAAAAGAATTTATGAATTAAATAAACAAAAAGAAGAACGTGAATTTGAAAAACAGCAAAAAGAAATTGGAAGGTTGGAAGATTTCATTGCCCGTAATAAAGCGAGAGTTGCAACACGCGGCATGGCAAACAGCCGTATGAAACAGCTTGAAAAGATGGATATATTAGAAAGACCTAGAGATAAACCGAAACCAACATTCAAGTTTAAGGAAACTAAAGCTCCAAGCAGATTTTTAATAGATGCAAAAGATTTAGTAATAGGATATGATCAGCCATTGACAAATCCTATGAATTTTCAGGTGGAGAGAAATAAGAAAATTGCTTTGACAGGTGTTAATGGTCTTGGAAAATCAACACTGTTAAAAACTATGCTTGGCATTATACCACCTATAAGCGGCAGTGTAACATTTGGAGAAAATGTAGAGTATGGTTATTTTGAGCAGGAGGACTCCAAAAATAATTCAAATACTGCTTTGGATGAGGTGTGGAACGAATATCCTTCATTGACAAATCATGAGGTCAGACTGGAGTTAGCGAGGTGTGGCTTAACTACAGAAAACATAACAAGCATGATGAAGGTATTGTCTGGAGGGGAAAATGCAAAGGTGAGACTTTGTAAAATACTTTTAAAAGAGTTAAACTTTTTGGTTCTTGATGAGCCTACTAACCACCTTGACCCTGAAGCTAAGGATGAATTGGAAAAGGCACTGGCTGAATTCAAAGGAACTATCTTACTCGTAAGTCACGAACCATACTTCTATGAAAGCTTTGTTACTGATGTATGGAATATAGAAAACTTTACAACAAAAATAGTGTAATATTAACAGTATCAAACGAAGGCTGAAAAAATTGTAAAATAAAAAAGGGCGAAAGCCCTTTTTTTACTGTTTATTGATATACCATTACTATGTCTACTATCCCGTCAAATCCTCCGTACAAATCATAAAGCTGGACAACAGAGCCTGATTTTATGTCACTTTTAACTCCTGTTTTAAAGCTTGTTACATTGCCTGCCTTATCTAAAGTGCACACATATACCTTTATATCTGTTGCATATTCCATATAGGTTATACTGTCTATTAAAAGTTGATTTGAGTAAACCTGAGTTATTTTAACTTTATCTGTTTCAGGGGTCACTTTTTCTATACTTATGAGTGTCCCATTAACTATTTCAGCCCTGACATATGAATTTAAAACCGATGAAACTCTTTTGCCAGCAGCTGAAGCGTTTGATACAGAAAAAACATTGCTATTATTGAAAAACTGAACATGACTTGTAGTATCATCAATTTTTGTAACACCTTTAATTATTCCGTATATTGTACCGTTAAAAGTTTGCGGTGCTTCAGGAGTTACATTTATTACACTTTCAGTTTTAATTCCTCTGCTTAAATATAAAGCATCGATATGTGAATTATATCCTATTACTGCTTTGCCTTCCAAATAGGTACTGAGCTGGTTTGGCTCAAGAAGCTGATATTTTCCATTAGATTCATAGACTATAAATGTTTCAGATGAAATCCAATAGCCGTTTTGCAATGTGCGTGTATCAGTGTTGTAACTGCTTGCAATATATGTTGGAGACGGAACATAATTAATGATTTTCAATGTACCGCTTGCTGCAGGGTCAAATTTCACTAAATCATTCTTTTTTAAACTAGTTTTATTAATTAAACTAGTTCCATTGTCAATTACATTTACAACGCTTGAATTATCTGCAAGGTTATAAGTCCTTAATCCACCGAATTCATCAAATATCTTAGCTGATGCGCTGCTATTTGTACCGCTGGCTGCACTCAACACTATTCCGAATGTGGATGGATATTTTCCAAAGTCTAGAATATTTAACTTAATTATATTGTTATTTTTATCAAGTATTAATTTCACATTATCATTGACAGAAGCTTCTTCTGTAAAAATGAAATTATCTCCTGTTTTATAGCTTATGCTATTTACGGTATAAAAAGTGTTATCATTTATTGATTGTACACCTGTTATTATACCGTCAGTTTGTTTTCTCACAACTATTAATGTAAGAGCAGTAACTCTTGATGAATCCTTTGTTTCATAAAAATACACAGCATCATTTATTTTTATTTCTTCTAATGAACTGGCATCTCCGTAAACATGGAGCTTATTATAATTAATTTCGCCATTTGATTTTACCGGAAGATTTTTACCGGCAAATACCTTGCTTCCTTGTTTATACAAGTCATTTCTTTCCATGACTTGTATATCAGTTTCCTTATAAGCTATTATCCCTATAACATCTCCGTTAAAGGAGTCATCTTCATACACAACTTTAATTCTACAGCCATTTAAATTCGTATAGTT
>JAQSYS010000207.1 GCA_029256005.1 Sedimentibacter sp. | reverse complement strand
CTATAATCATTATAATATAAGACATGTAAATATTCAAAATGTTTTAGAAATTATTTCCTGATTTGCGAAGAAATTATCATAATTGATAAATCAAATTCAAATATGATAATCAAAATTATCTGTTATTATCAGTATCTTCTTAATACATTTTATATTTTAATATCATTTTTGAGAAATCTAAGTAAAATATTTTCTATAAAGCTTATGTTTCCAGCTAAAATATAAAATTTATACTTGGTATGCTTTATGCAATATATTTCTTCAGGGAGGTATGAAAATGAACGAAAATTTAATGATTGAAATATTAAAAAACCAAGTTGTGCCTGCATTGGGGTGTACAGAACCAGGAGCGGTTGCTTATGCAACGGCAAGGGCAAAAGAAATTCTTGGAAAAGATATAATAAAATTAAATATTTATGCTGATAAAAATATCATAAAAAACGGTATGAATGTGGGAATTCCCGGAACAAACGAGCATGGTATAATTTTTGCTGCCGCGTTGGCTTTAGTGATTGGCAAATCAGATTACAAACTTGAAGTCCTTAAATATGTAGACAATGAAAGCATTGATAAGGCTCTAGAAATTGTAAATTCCGGAATTATAAACTTAAACCTTAACAATAGCATACAAGGTTTATATATAAAAGTAGAAGCTATAGCAGAAAATGATTCATCTTGTGTCATAATCAGAAATTCACACACCAATATCATTCATGAGAGCAAAAATAATGTGGTAATATTAGACATGCCTGAAGGCACAAAGGAAGTATCTGAAATAAAATATGAAATTAAAAATTATTCAATTGAAGATTTAATCAGTTTTACTGATAATGTAAGCTTAGAAGAAATCGAATTTATTCAAAACGGAATAGATATTAACATGAGAATTGCAGATGCAGGATTACAGGAACATACAGGTGTTGGGTTAGGAAATTATTTTTATAAAAACGCTAAAGATGTGTTTTCTATGGCTAAGGCTTACACAGCTGCAGCATCAGAAGCGAGAATGTCAGGTTATCTCCTTCCTGTCATGAGCAGTGCCGGTTCAGGAAATCACGGTCTTGTAGCAATAATACCCATAGCATTTGTTGGAAATGAACAAAATATATCCAGGGAGAAAATAATTCGCGCTGTTACATTAAGCCATTTAGTGACAATTTTTGTTAAGGTTCATTTAGGCTCGCTGTCTCCTGTTTGTGGGTGCGGGGTGGCTGCAGGTGTTGGTTGTGCAGCTGGTCTCACTTACCTTATGGATGGTAATTCAGAACAAATAAAGGGCTCAATAAACAACATGATTGCCGGAATATCAGGAATGCTTTGTGACGGAGCAAAGCTTGGATGCTCTTACAAGCTATCAATTTCTGTTGATGCCGCTGTTGATGCATCTGAAATGGCACTTAAAAATATTTTCATACCCGATGATAACGGAATACTTGGCAACACACCAGAAAAAACCATTATCAACCTTGCACAGGTATCAAATAAAGGCATGAACAATACTGACAATGTAATTCTTGAAGTAATGCTTAACAGATGCTAACAAATTTAATATCAGAGCATGCACATTTCCTTTAATAACCAACAGATATTGCTTTACACTTTGGTTTTTTTGAAATATACTTAATTGAGACAAAATTAAAGAGGTGGACAATGAAAAGGAAATTATGTTTATTACTTGCAGTAGTAATGATTTTAACATCATTTACCTCAACAGCCTTTGCTGAGGAAATAGATAAGGAAAAATTTGAAACTGACGTTGAATTTATGAAAAAGGTAATTTACTTTGTGCTTGAAAATTATCAATATGAGGTTAGCCAAGAAGAAATACTTAATGGGCTTTATGATGGTTTTTTCAATGTACTGGATGATTACAGCGTATATTACACACCAAAGGAATATCAGGCAATGCTTGATGATACTGCAGGAGAATTTATCGGAATAGGCGTTCAAATAATAGACTCAAACAATCAAATTGTTGTTGTGACTCCGTTGCCCGGCTCACCAGCATTGGAAGCAGGCATAAAAGCAGGAGACATCATAAAATATGTGGATGGATATGACATCACTGGCGTCACTTCTTCACAAGCATCATTATTGATTAGAGGCAAAGAAGGAACACATGTTAAGATAGGCATTATCCGCGAAAATAAAAACATAGAATTCGACTTGGTAAGAAAAACTATTGTTACCAGCACTGTTGAAGGCAAAATTATGGATAATAACCTGGGTTATTTAAAGGTAACTGATTTTTCCGATAACACTGTAGAAAATGTTAAAAAAGAACTCGCTAAATTTGATGAAAACAGCGTAAAAAAAATCGTAATAGATATGAGAAACAATGGTGGCGGAACATTGAATTCAGCAGTTGATATGTTGAACTTGTTTGTTACTGAAGGACCAGTTGTATATGTAGATTATGCAACGGGCAAGGAAGATGTATATGAAAGCAAATTAAAAGAACAAAAATATGAAATAGCAGTGTTGATAAATGAAGGCAGCGCCAGCGCAACTGAAATATTTGCAGGAGCTGTAAAATACAAAGATGAAGGAGTTATAGTTGGTACAAAGTCCTTTGGCAAGGGTATTGTGCAGACACTTTATCCTCTAGTTGACAAAAGTGGAGTTAAATTTACAACAGCAGAATACTTTTCTGTTGACAAAACACCAGTACATAAAATAGGGATAACTCCGGACATAACTGTAGAAAACGAAAAAATTGACCTTACAAAATACCCTCAGTTCAGCAAGGAAAAGAAACCAGTACTGGGTAGTGTAAGCCTAGATGTTTTATCAGCTGAAATGATTCTTGATACATTGGGATATGATGTAAACGAACCAGACGGAGTATATGATCAAAAATCCTTTGATCAAATAGTAAAATTCCAGAATGATAACTTCCTGTTTGGATATGGAACAATTGACACAACTACTCAAAACACATTATTCAATACTCTTGTTAAGCATTCAGAAGAAAATATTGAAGATTTACAATTAAAAGCAGCTATTGAAGCATTAACTAAATAATAAATAACAACAGCGGAACTAGTGATAGCTCCGCTGTTTAATTATCTATTATAAACTGCTTATTGATGCTTGCTCGCTGTAATCATCTTCAGCTAAAAATTTCATTTTAATTCCCATCACTATGCCCTCACAGATAATCTGTGCCATTTCATATATAAGGGATAAGCGGGTATCCTGAACCAAATCATGAAATTCCTTGTCGCTTGAATCCACAACTCCTATTATTGAAAGATCTCCTATTTCAGGAAGAATTTTACCAATTCCCTTTCCGGGTGTTATTGGTCCTTCTCTCACTTCTATAATTCCTTGGTTTTTCTTATTGCTCAAACACGCATCTATGGCAATAATCTTGCTGTAATTTTTCTTCTTAATACTCTTTACATAATCGTTTATATTCATTGCATGAACAGGTTTTTCGAGAGTTCCGTAAATATCAATATCCAAATTTTCCTTAGATAGCAATGTTCCGGTTAAAGGCCCAAGGCTATCCACGATACATTTATCTGTTCCGATACAAACTATTGCAGAGTTGTTGCTCATTTGCGACCCAAGATAATGACCAATCTTTATAGTTGCAAAGCTATTTTTATAATGTACTTCTATTGGATTCAAAGGTAACACCCCCTATGTATATTAGTATATACAAATAGGGGGTGTTTTATGAGTCAACGGTTTTTATTTATCGTCAGGCTTTAAGTAATCCTCATCACTCTTATAATTGTTTGAGCTGTAATAATCATTGAAATCATTAAAATCATTATTTGGTCTTGTCATATTAAGCTCCTCATATGTACAGTATCCACTATCTATTGCATTTTTTCTTAGAACAAGATAAAGCTGTGCATCTGTAGCGTAAAAATAAGGATATACGAAAAATATACCAACAAAAAATGCCAACATCCCAAGTAAGTACCACCCCAAGAAGGATAAATCCAGCACAAACGCATCAAACTTGTTGCCGTCCATCATTTTTCTGCTTAGTGTGATTGCATTGTCTGCTCCCATGTTAGGATTATCAGTCAATATGTAAGGAACCATTCTATATGAGTATGTCTTGATTATTCCCGGTATTATTAAAAGCAAACTCCAAAGAAAGTTATATATGTCTCTTAAAATCATTGTAGCAATTATGCCCTTGTAGTTAAAGCTATCAAATGCAAAGCTTATATACCCTTCGCCACTTTCAAATTGCGAGAGTTTCACAAAATATTT
>JAQSYS010000206.1 GCA_029256005.1 Sedimentibacter sp. | reverse complement strand
AAACGAAAAGCTTACAGAAACATAATTATGTAAACAACAGTTTCGTGTCAAATAAGATAGTATTGGCTGATTTGTTGCAATATTATACATTATGTCTTGACATAAAGCATAAAAAATTATAAAATATAATATAATCAAGTATTTAGAAATAATTTTAATATTTCAAATATATATTAGAAAATAAACATTTTTTATATTCATATAGCAATGTAATTAATGTATATATTTCGCAGCTTGAAAATTTAATACGGGAGGTGCTGAATTGACCATTGAAATTATAGTAGGTATTATCTGCGCAGTAATAGGTATAATAGTAGGAATTATAATTCGTAAGAATATATCTGAGAGCAAAATAGGTAGTGCTGAAGAAGAAGCTAAAAGGATTGTTGACGAAGCAACAAAAGAAGCTGAAACAAAGAAAAAAGAAGTTCTTGTTGAAGCAAAAGATGAAGCTCACAAAATGAGAAATGAATATGAAAGAGAAAACAAAGAACGAAGAAACGAAATCCAGCGAAATGAAAAAAGACTAATTAAAAAAGAAGAAATGCTTGACTCCAAGAGTATGCAGGTTGAAAAGAAAGAAGAAGCGCTCCAAAAAAAGCTTAAGGATATTGAAACTAAGCAAAGTAAATTGGATGCAATACATGACAAACAAATTGAAGAACTCGAAAGAATTTCCGGACTTTCAACTGAAGATGCAAAGAATATGTTGATTGACAACATAAAAAGAGAAGCTGAACAAGAAGCTTCAATTGCTGTTAAAGAAATTGAGAGGGAAGCAAAAGATACTGCAGAAAGAAAAGCACGTGAAATCATTACATATGCTATTCAAAAATGCTCTGCAGACCATGTAGCGGAAACGACTGTATCTGTTGTTGATTTACCTAATGACGAAATGAAGGGCAGAATTATAGGTAGAGAAGGAAGAAACATAAGAGCACTTGAACAACTGACGGGTATAGATATTATAATAGATGATACACCAGAAGCAGTAGTTATTTCTGGATTTGATCCTATTAGAAGAGAAGTTGCCAGATTAGCCCTTGAAAAATTGATTGCGGATGGAAGAATACACCCTGCAAGAATCGAAGAAATGGTTGAAAAGGCTAAAAAAGAAGTAGAGCAGCAAATAAAGGATGAAGGCGAACAAGCAACACTTGATACAGGTGTTCACGGGCTTCACCCAGAACTGGTAAGACTATTAGGAAGATTGAAGTTTAGAACAAGTTATGGCCAAAATGTATTGAAGCATTCCATGGAAGTTTCATATCTGGCTGGAATAATGGCAGCAGAGTTAGGTGCAGATGTTAAATTAGCTAAACGTGCCGGATTATTACACGATATAGGAAAAGCAGTTGATCATGAAGTAGAAGGTCCTCATGTTACTATTGGTGAAGATTTAGCAAGAAAATACAAAGAAAGCAAAGCCGTTATTCATGCTATAGCAGCCCATCATGGAGATGTTGAGCCTCAGACTGTTGAAGCAGTATTAGTCCAAGCAGCAGATGCTATATCAGCAGCAAGACCAGGGGCTAGAAGAGAAACACTTGAAACTTATATTAAGAGATTAGAAAAATTAGAAGAAATTTCAAATTCATTCGAAGGTGTAGAAAAATCTTTTGCAATTCAAGCAGGAAGAGAAGTACGCATCATCGTTAAACCTGAAATTACAAGCGATTCAAGTATAATTTTAATTGCAAAGGATATTGTAAAGAAGATAGAAGAAGAAATGGAATATCCAGGACAGATAAAAGTAAATGTAATAAGAGAATCAAGAGCAACAGAATATGCAAAATAATTAAAAAAGAAATATAGGAAGTAAACAAATTTATTGTTTACTTCTTTTTAATTTAGCGATATTATTAAAATAATGAATGATGAACAAAGAACTGTAAAGGTGGTATACAATGTCAAGAGATACATATGAAAATCCGTTAATAACTAGATATTCAAGCAAAGAAATGAGCTACATATTTTCTGATGAAAGCAAGTTTTCTACATGGAGAAAGCTGTGGGTTGCATTGGCTGAAGCAGAAAAGGAATTAGGCTTAAACATAACTGATGAACAAATAAATGAAATGAAAGAAAACATCTATAATATAGATTATGATATGGCTGCTCAAAAGGAAAGTGAGTTCAGACATGATGTAATGGCCCATGTTCATACTTTTGGTACTGCTTGCCCTAAAGCAATGCCTATAATACATCTTGGAGCAACCAGCATGTATGTGGTTGACAACACTGATGCTATATTGATGAAGGAAGCACTGTTATTACTTAAAAAGAAGCTTGCTAATGCAATAAAGGCACTTTCTGAATTCTGTATGAAATACAAGGATATGCCTGCTTTAGGATATACACATTATCAACCTGCACAGCTTACAACAGTTGGTAAAAGAGCAGCTCTTTGGCTACAGGATTTAGTGATGGATTATGAAGAAATAAATCATGTGATTACTCTGGTTAAACTAAGAGGAGTTAAAGGAACTACTGGAACTCAAGCAAGCTTTATGAGCTTATTTGACAATGACAGCGAAAAAGTAAAGAAATTAGAGCAGCTTGTTGTTGAAAAAATGGGTTTTCATGATTCCTTCAAATTGACAGGTCAAACATATACTCGTAAAGTTGACTTTTATGTACTGTCGGCATTAAGCGGTATTGCACAAAGTTTGCATAAAGCTACGAACGATATAAGAATACTTCAAAGCCAAAAGGAGATTGAAGAACCATTTGAGAAGAATCAAATAGGCTCCTCTGCAATGGCCTATAAGCGCAATCCAATGAGAAGTGAGAGGATTGCATCACTAGCAAGATTTATCATGTCTAACGAGGCAAATATGGCTAATACGGCAGCTGTACAATGGCTGGAAAGAACTTTGGATGACTCAGCTATAAAAAGATTAGCAATACCTCAGGGATTTTTAGCTGCAGATGCTATTCTAGGCATTGCTATCAATGTATTTTCAGGTCTGGTTGTAAATGACAAGGTAATTGAAAAGCATATTAACGAAGAACTTCCGTTTATGGCTACTGAAAATATTATTATGGAAGCAGTTAAAAGAGGTGGCAACAGACAAGAGTTGCATGAAGAAATAAGAGTGCTATCGATGCAGGCAGCTGAACAGGTTAAAAAATTAGGCAGACAAAATGATTTGATAGACAGAATGTCAAAAAGTAAAGTTATAAATATGACAAAGGAAGAGATAGAGAAAACAATAAATCCTATTAATTACATAGGAAGAGCACCTCAGCAAGTTGAAGAATTTTATTATGAAATGATTAAACCGCTCCTTGAAGAAAATAAAGAACTATTAGGTTTCAATGTTGAATTGAGGGTGTAATGAGTAACTACCACAACGATTTTATTTATACATTATAATTATAATAATCATAAAGGCAATGACATAAAAGTTATTGCCTTTTTATAAATAAAGGAGATTAATATGAATATAACAGTTGTTTATGGTACAGAGCATAAGGGAAGCACTTATAATATTTCTCAATTAATACTAAATAAATTAAAAGACGAAACATCAGAAGTCACAGAATTTTTTCTTCCTAAAGATATGCCTCATTTTTGTATAGGTTGCAGCCAATGCTTTATGAATGGAGAAGAACATTGCCCACATTTTGAAAAGGTTAATAATATAAAACTGGCTTTGGAAAAAGCGGATTTATTAATTTTTACGAGTCCGGTATATGTGTTTCATGCTACAGGCCAAATGAAGACTTTGTTAGATCATTTTGGTTATCAATGGATGGTACATCGTCCTAACAAGACTATGTTTAATAAAATGGCACTTGTAATTTCCACAGCTGCAGGTGCTGGAATGAAATCTACAAATAAAGATATCATTGATAGTCTTACATTTTGGGGCGTTGGAAGAATATTTAAGTATGGAAAAGGTGTTGCCGCAATAAATTGGAATGGTGTGAGTGATAAGAAAAAAGTAACTATATTTAATGATGTTGACAAGATATCAGCTAAAATATTAGAAACTTCTAAAAAAGTAACCCCAAGTATAAAAGTTAAAGCTTTATTTTATGCTATGAGAATGGCTCAGAAAAAAGGTGGGTTTAATAAGGCAGATGCAGATTATTGGAAAAGCCAAGGATGGCTTGAAACTGTACGACCCTGGTAAACAATTATAAATTATAAACAACAATAATTAGCAATTTTGTTTATTATATAGTATAATATATCTGTGAAAGGAATTAATTATATTATGGATGGAACTAAAAGAAA
>JAQSYS010000205.1 GCA_029256005.1 Sedimentibacter sp. | reverse complement strand
GCTAAATACACAGTAATGCAAATGCTTTTAGGTATATTTTTGGGTGTCACTGTTAATCATGGAGTAGCTGTAGTGATTGGATGTTGCTTGTCAAATATTATTGAAGGAAGGCTACTTCAGTTGTTTGCTGGTTTTATCTTTGTTGTTTTTGGTATAATAACTATTGTATATGATGAAGATAACGAAAAAACTAAAAATTTCAAATTTGGCCCTGTTCTTACTACTGCACTGACATTTCTTTTAGGAGAAATGGGTGATAAAACCCAGTTGACAGCTATGACGTTAGCTATGGAAGCTACACATCCTGTGCTAGTTCTTGGAGGATCAGTAGCGGGTATGATGGCAATAGGTCTTGTAGGAATTATTATCGGAACTGCATTGACTAAAGTTATTCCTTCTAATATAATAAAAATAATATCAGGCTTGGTATTCATAATATTTGGATTAATGAGGTTTATTTAACAGATGAATATAAATGAAATCAAAAACAAAATGAAAAATACATCACCTAAACCAATCGATGATGATTCAAGATTTTCAGTGCTTGTTCCCTTAATAGAAATTGATGAAAAGCTACATTTAATATACGAAGTCCGATCAAAATCCATTAGACAGCCAGGGGAAATATCATTTCCAGGAGGAAAAATTGAAGATGATGAAACACCTGAGTTTGCAGCTGTCAGAGAAACAAATGAGGAGCTTGGAATTCCAGTGTCAAATATTGAAATAATATCTGAAATGGACTATGCAACAAGCAAAAGCGGCTCTTTTGTTTATACCTTTTTAGGAATAATAAAAAATACAAATATTAATGAAATTAATTACAATAAGGATGAAGTGTCAGAGTTATTTTTTGTGCCCTTATCATATTTCTTGGAAAATGACCCAGAAGAATATTTTATGAACTATTATCCAAAGGCAGACAATGATTTTCCTCACCATATGATTAACGACGGCAAGGATTACAATTGGGGAAACATCAGATACCCAGTTTATTTTTACAAGTACAATGACTATACAATCTGGGGGCTTACTGCAAAAATAACCTATTGTCTCATAAGAAAAATTAAAGGAAAGCATTAAAAATTATTTTGAAAAAACTGTTGCATTTTTTATATGATTGTAATATAATAAGTAAAAAATATACCCAACTAAATTAGTAGGAAATACAGTGAAGAAGGAAAGTAAAATATATTGAATTTTTAGAGAGAGCATCTCCTGGCTGAAAGGATGCTTATAGGATATATATATGAAGTGCCCTTCGGAGTACAGCACCGAAATTATATAAAGTAGGCTGCTGCGGTGCAATACCCGTTATCATATAATAGCATGGTGGTGCTAGCAAAGGTGGGCAGAATATGCCAAAAAGAGTGGAACCGCGGATATTACTCCGTCTCTATATAGAGATAGGGGTTTTTTTATTGCAAAACAACAAGCCCCGTGAATCAAAAGCAATCCTTGATTACATGTACGGGGTTTTATATTATAAAGAAATCTACATTCATTAGCTATTAATAAATATTTTTTCTAGTTTAGGGGTCAAAAGGATGGGATGTTATGAGTAATTTTACAACTTTGAACTTAATAGGAAACACTCCTGTAATTCAATTGCCAGGAGAAAATATATTTATAAAAATGGAAAAATTCAATCCTGGAGGAAGCATCAAAGACAGGACAGCTTTAGGTATGATTTTGGATGCAGAAAGCAAAGGATTATTAAAAAAGACGAGTATAATAGTTGAACCGACCAGCGGAAATACAGGTATTGGTCTAGCTCTTATAGGGAGACTAAAAGGATACAAGGTAATAGTAACTATGCCTGAATCAATGAGCCTCGAAAGAAGAACCATAATTTCTTCTTATGGAGCTATATTAATATTGACAGAAGCGCAAAGAGGTATGGCTGGAGCAATTGAGAGAGCAAATGAAATTGTCAAGGAAGATAAAAAGAATTTCATGCCTGATCAATTCAACAATCCTGCTAATCCTATGATTCATTATGAAACAACTGGACAGGAAATAATTCACCAATTAAATGATATAGATATATTTACAGCTGCAGTTGGAACTGGTGGCACACTGACAGGTGTTTCAAAAAGACTTAAGGAATACAACAAGAAAATAATAGTTGCAGGTGTTGAACCCGCAAAATCAGCTGTACTGTCTGGGCACAACCCATCACCTCACAAAATTCAAGGTATAGGTGCAGGATTTATTCCAAATACCTACAGCGGGGAAAATGTTGATGAGATACTGACAGTAACAGAAGAAGAGGCAATTGATACAGCAGTTGAAGTATCTGCAAAGACCGGTATATTGGTAGGGATATCCACTGGGGCTAATGTAGCTGCTGCAAGAAAGCTTAAAGAGAAATATGGAAGCAATAAAAAAATATTGACCATATCACCGGATGGTGGAGAAAAATATATGTCAATGGTTAAGTATTATTAACAACGGGTATATAATTAGACACAATGAGTGAATAATTAGACTGAAAAAAATCAATTGTTAATAAGGAAAGGAATGATATTATGATTAGATTTATTAAATCAATAATTGAAGATATAGATTCGGTATTTGACAGAGATCCTGCTGCAAGAAACAGACTTGAAGTATTCTTGCTGTATCCTCACATTAAAGCATTAATAACCTATAAGATTTCTCATAATCTTTATTTGAAGAAGAGATTTTTTCTTGCAAGGTGGATTTCCAACATAGGAAGACACTGGACCGGAATTGAGATTCATCCCGGTGCAACAATAGGAAAGGGACTTTTCATTGATCATGGCATGGGTGTTGTAATAGGTGAAACTGCAGTTGTCGGAAACAATGTAACGATGTTTCATGGTGCAACACTCGGTGGAACAGGCAATGAAAAAGGCAAAAGACACCCTACTGTAGGAGACAATGTGACAATAGGCAGTTCTGCTAAGATACTTGGCAACATTTATATTGGTTCAGGTACTAGAGTTGGAGCAAACGCAGTTGTTCTTAACGATACAAGTCCAAATTCAACATTAGTAGGGATACCTGCAAGGGAAATAAAAAAGGGAAGCAAAATTATCTGCTTAAATGAATATGCAATATAATAATGAGTATGCCCTACATTGGGCATACTCATTATTATTTTATATTACTTTGCTATTCTGATATAACATTTGTGTAATCAACTGTAAGAGGCTCGCCTTCCTCCATCAATATGTGTCCTGATTCGTAAGGTTCACCGTCGATTGTAAGATATATATTTTGCACTCCGTAGTATGTGCCAAGCGTATTCGCCAGACTTTTTAAAATCATAGCTTCAAAGCCAGAACCGGCATTCATTTCAGTTGTAAATTCCTTTGATAAATCAATATGTGCGCTGTTTTCATCCTTGTTGAAATAAAGTTCATTTATTTTTGTGTTTGGACTGATTATATCAAATACAGCCAAATCCTTTACAGTATTCTCAATAACAGTCTTAGGTTCATCATTTGTATTAAAGTTTACCTGCACATCAACTGATCTTAAATTTATTCCATCTATGTCAGGATAGAATAAGGTTACAGTTTGGCTTAATGGTACATTTTCTTCAATACTTGATAATGTTGATGTTACCTCATAACCATCACCTTTATTAACAACCTTTACAAGCCCCTTATCCTTTGCATAGTATTCAATGGTTGTTCCTTGTTGATTTTCTGTTGTAACTTCAATTGCTTCAACATTACCTTCAGGAGTTACAACTTCTTTATTTATACTTGTTATCGTGGATGTTGAGTTTTCTCCTGATGTCCAGCTCTTTCCTTTTTCAAGAGGTTCCTTTAAAAGAATTTTGCCTGTATTATATTCATCATCTATGAAATTTTCTCTAAAGTATGTTTCTCCTCTGAAAAAAAGCTCACTTAATTGATCTTCTTTTAATTCCAAAACTCTTACAAGCTCAGAGCCGCCATTGTTTGTTCTTGTTTGAATTCGATTATCTTTTAAATAATCTATGTACACAGTATAGGATGCAAATTCGTTTCCTTCACCCTTATAAGTATATTTTGTGTTTTCAGTTAATGGGAAGTAATCTTCAATATTCAATGCATCAGAAACATTTGGTTCTTCAGCAATATTGCCATTATCACATGAAGTTAATATTAATGCCGAGATCATTAATGTTATAAAAAGTAATTTTTTCATAAGCATCTCCTTTATATTATATTTATTTCTATTATACCCAAATAAAGAATATATAAAAATAAAAATGCCTAAAGGATAGGCATTATTACATATTTATCATGATGTATAACATCACCGGTT
>JAQSYS010000204.1 GCA_029256005.1 Sedimentibacter sp. | reverse complement strand
CCACCAAAGCATTATATTATTGTACCCTGATTCTTTTATTTGCTTTATTCTTTCTTCAAAGGGCTGTACGAAACCATACCAATGAAAAATCCCTGTATTATGCATATAATTCTCCATAAAAATTTAGTTCTTACAGCTATATTTCTTTTCCAAAATTCTTAGCCATAATTTTATATTCACTGTTTTCAGCATTTTGTCTCGAACCTAATCCATAAGCCAAAAGTGTTCCGCCTTCCTGCCAACGAAAATAACTGCATAAACATTTATAATGTGCCTTTATTGCATCCATAGCCCATTTATCTGTGTCTGCACCTGCAGCAATCATATATAATTTTTTGGGTTTTTCCCTAAGTAATGAATTAATAGAATAAAATCTATCTATTACTCTTTTTAATTGAGCAGTCATACCGAAATAATACAACGGCGATACCAATGCAACTGCATCTGCAGTTAACAAATGTAAAATTATTTCAATCATATCATCATACTCATGGACGCATTTACCTTCATTTTTTCTGCAGTGATCACATCCCAAACATGGATTAATTTTTAATTTTGCAGTATCAAAACGAATAACTTCATGACCTGCCTCCATTGCACCATAGCAAAACTCATCTGCAAGCAATGCAGTTGTTCCATTAGAATGTGGGCTTCCTGTAAGCACTAAAAGTTTCATATTGAATCTCCTTTTGATAGACTAGACAAAGACGTTTGTCTTTGTTTCACAAATTGCATTATATCATAAGTGCAAAACGCTTATCGTTTTGCTTCACACCGATACAATGAATGCACTAATCAAGCAAAGACGTTAGTCTTTGTTTCATTATTCGCATTCATTATATCATATGTTATTAAATTTAACATTCATAATTAATATACACTGTTTAAAAATGATGCCATGCAGCAGTGCATGGCATCATTTTTTTATTTTAATTTAGCTTTCCACTCATCTTCTTTAAATCCAACCAATATAACATCTTTTCCTACAATTAATGGTCTTTTAACAAGCATACCGTCAGTTGACAAAAGCTTAATTTGCTCCTCTTCAGACATATCACTGAGCTTTTCGCTAAGTTTTAAGTCCTTATACAAAGTACCGCTAGTATTGAAAAATCTCTTTAAAGGATAGTCACTTTTCTTTATCCATTCTTTCAGTTCATTTTCAGTTGGATTGCTTTCCTTTATAGGTCTTTCCTCAAATTCTATATTATTTTGTTCCAGCCATGCCTTGGCTTTTTTGCATGTACCACATTTTGCATAGCAAATATATGTATATTTCATTTCTTGCTCCTGAGTAACTATTTTGATTTATTTGGTATTCTTCTTTCGCAAGGAACCGATACCTGACACTTTCCACATCCATATCTAGGTTTGTATTTTTCTTTTGTTGTATCTAAAAAGTCAGAACATTTCTTGTGATCCTTTCCTGTATCCACAGAAATCGCATCTACAGGACACTTTCTTACACATGCTCCACACATTGTGCAATACTCATAAACATCCTTGTATCTTTTTTTATCTGGTTCCAGCTTTAGCTGTGTTACAACACTTCCTAATCTTCCTGCCATACCCTTTTCAGTTATTAATCCTTTTGATAATCCGAAAGTTCCAAGTCCGCATACAAACGCCACATGCCTTTCGGACCAATTGCTTGTAAACTCCTGAAATTCATCATTTATTACAGAACCAAGATGAAATCTTGAGTCAAATGCAGGAATTAAACTTTCATAGCCTTCATCATTAAGTTTCTTATTAAAAAACATGCTGAATTCCTTTATAAAGTTTTGTCCTTCGATACGTCCATGAAGCCATTCATTTGAAGGCCAATGCTTATCTTTTCTGTTGCTTTTTATTATTTCTTCTGTAAACGGAAAGAAATATGATATAACAATATTTGCGTTAGGCGTCCATTCCCTTGGCAATAAAAAGTGTTCTCCAATAGCTATAGGATTTTTCAACAACTGAAAACCATCATCATCTGCAGCTCCAATAGCAAATATCGGTTCATCAAATATTTTCATTCCTGCAAGTTCTTCTGTTATCGCATTATCTTTTGAAATATAATTATAATTTGAATTTTGAACAAATTCCAGTGCAATTTTTGCTATATCCTGTCTATCCATATTTCCCCCATAAAAACTATAATTATAGTTATAAAAACTTGCTGTTTTTGTTGATCCAATCGGCAACAGGAGCTGTTGCCTGTCCAGGTGTCAAAGGACTTTTCATTTCTGTTTGAATGAAAAGGTTATCGATAATCTTGCCGCCCTTTGCTTTAACACGCGCTGCAATAGATTCAAATACTGTATTTGGAGTTTTGTTATCAGCCTGTGTAATAAAAACAAAAACATTTTTACCTGTAAAATCAATATTATTGAGCAATGTATTAATTGGTGTAGCATTTTTACCTGCCCATACAGGAGACCCGATAAAAATATTGTCATAATCCTTTACATTAAAATCAACATTTTTAATTTTTCCATTTAATCCTAACAATGATGTAAACGCAGCCCATCCAAAACTAATATCCTTAATTAGTTCAATTTTTTTTAGTTCTCCTTCAACTGCTTTTGATATTTCCTGTGCAATAGTTTCTGTATTGCCACTCTTTGAATAATACACCACTAAATTTTTCATACTTCCTCCGATTTTATTTTAAATTTTAAAATTAGGCTTTCAGCCAATCTGCATCTTCTCTGATGATAGGCCTTATTCCATATTGCTCTTCAAATTTCTTTAATATATTATCCCTTGTTTCCTTTGATGATTTTATGTTAGACACCAAATCTTCTGGAATACCATAAGTGAAAGGGCAGTTTGCTATACAGATTGCACAGTCAGTTCCTAAGCATCTCCATCTGCGGTAACATTCCTCTGCATTTATTTTCCACCTACTAACACCATCCGTTTCAACCATATCTGTTTTAGAAATTGCTTTACCCGGACATGTCCTTGCACATCTTCCGCAATCAGTGCAAAATTCTTTAACTCCAAAATCTTCCTTTTTGTCTGGTATTAGAGGCATATCTGTTGTTACAACACCAAGCCTCACACATGCGCCGTATTGTTTAGTTATTATAAGACCATTTCTGCCAAACTCCCCTATGCCTGCATCCGCTGCCACCAATGGCGCCACAACCAAATAATTTCCGTCCATATGGTTTCTAGCATCGTAACCCAGCTCCCTGATATAATAAGAAAGCATCATTCCTGTTGTTGCAGCATCAACATATCCTTTAACTACTCCTATTGCCTCAGAAAGCTTAGGAGCACGCATAATCATTTCTCTGTCCATTGTAATTGCAAATACTATTCCATATTTATGTTTATCAGTTATTTCCTCACCATAATTCTCTTCGTGTCTTCCTCTGTGTGAATAATAATGGTAATCCTTCATTTCTGTTATGCCTACAAGATTTGCATTGTAAAACTTGGCAAGACCTTTTATTTTTTCTGTAATTTCTGCAGGATTTACTTCAATTTTATCCTTTGCAGGAATGCCTTCGCTAAACTGTTTTATATCGCTTAAATATTTAAATGCAGCATCTATTATAGGAGAATTGACCCTATCAAACATCGCAGAACCTTCACCGCCCATAGGAGGCAACCTTCTCAATGAATCATCAGTGTCTTTCAGTTCAGGGTTTTTCTTGTAATAATCATTATAATTCTCTGTGCCTTCCTGATAATTCATCCTGGCAAACATTATATTTCGTTCATCATATTGCTTCATGTTTGTACTCCTTTAAAGCTAATAAAAATATACAATATTTTATTTATTTAAATTGGTTATTTTTTCTATATGTTCATTATAATAAACCTTTCATACTCTGTAAACTAATTTAAAATATCATTTTCTAAAAGATTATATTAAATATTAACTATTTTATTCCATAGGCAAGTTTCAATTTATGAAATCATGGATATAATTATAAAAGAGCTTTAATAAATAAAATTTTTAATAATTGATAATTAAATATTTTTGAATATATTTATTTACATAATAGCATAATATCAAGTAATTAATATGGGAGGTATAATGTGAGAAAAATATTAATCACAGGGGCGTTAGGACAAATAGGTTCCGAATTAACAACAGAAATGCGTAAAATTTACGGTTCTGATAATGTAGTGGCTAGTAACAGAAGTATGAAAAAAGGTCATGAGCAACTAATTGAATCTGGACCATTTGAACTCATTGATGTCAATGACCCTGTAACATTGTCAGCTGCAGTTGAAAAACACAAAATAAACACCATTGTAAACCTTGCTGCTATTCTTTCAGCCACAGGTG
>JAQSYS010000203.1 GCA_029256005.1 Sedimentibacter sp. | reverse complement strand
ATTTTTTTCTTCTATCAACAGTTCTTTGAGTATCTTATAATAATTCTTATTAAAATCATATTCTTCACTGTATACTTTCTTTAAAAAATCTATTTGTTCATTTGCAGATATTCTTATGTCTCCTTCAAGCCAAAAGTTATCAGCTCTTGACCCCACTAATTTATTACCATAATTCAATTTATTTAAGTACTCTGAATAATTTTCTATCCCTATTTCTTTTGCTAATTCCTGATAGAACCATACACAGCTCAAAGGTAAAGCTGATTTTAGGTTTTGGTCTTTATTCCATTCGACAAGTCCTTTATCAATTCCATCCCATTTAATAATTTCATTTTCATCCTTTACAATCCCTTCTTGTAAAGCAATTAATGTGTTTGGAATTTTAAATGTTGATGCAGGCAAAAACCTTTGTTCTGATCTTTCTTTATTAATAATGAATTCTTTCCCAGTATTCAGAGAGGAGACGACGATTGTTGCATCAATATTCTTATCATCTATAAATTTTTGAGTCATAGTACTATTATTGCATCCAATTAAAGTCAGTAATAAAACTAATATTAACAAAAATTTGATTTTCATATTTTTACACCCACCTTTATATTAACCCTATAGATAGTGTCAACCTTCTACATAATAATTTAATTCCAACAATTGGATTTGTCAACATAAAAAAACCTCATATATCAGTTATATGAGGTTAAACTTTACCGAATCCTATTGAATGCATTATTTTTTTAGAATTTTTATTTATACAATTTTACTTCTTCGTTCGACTAATACTACATCATGCCACTTCTCATTATCCATCTTGCCAAGTTTTTCTCTATAACCGACTTCCCTAAAGCCACAATTTTTATGTAGATTTAAACTTGATATGTTCTCTTTAATAATTCCTGACTGTAAAGTCCAAAATCCGTTTTCTTCTGAAACTTCAATTAATTTTTTAAGAAGCGTAGTACCAACTTTTTGACCTTGGTATTGCTTACCAATATAGATGCTAACTTCTGCTACCCCAGCATAAACACAACGACTGGAAACAGGAGATAAAGCTGCCCACCCTAAAATAGCATCACCTACTCTGGCTACCAGACGGCATGATTCACAATGTCCTTTATCCCATTCTTCCCAGCTTGGTATTGCACTTTGGAAGGTAGCAATTTTGGTATTTATTCCATCCATATAAATATCTGCAACCTGCGTCCAATCTGAAGCCCTCATCTCTTCTATTTTATAATCCATACTTTTCTCTCCTACTTGTATGCCTTAACATGTGCGCCCGCAAAAACTCCATCTATTGCCATTTCATCCATTTTAGCAAAAACGTCTTCTAGTTCTTTTGATTCTATAATTTCTTTTATTACTTCTTTTGTGTAAATATTAACAGCATTAACCTCTATGTCTTTAAAGCCAACTTTTTTCAGAATATTTATATATTCCTCTACAGTTAATGCACCTGATATGCAACCTACCCACATCTGAATGCTTTGTTTTATGTCATCAGGAACAGCTTTTAATTGAACAATATCTGCAATAGCTAATCTACCACCTTTTTTAAGCACTCTGTAAGCTTCTCCCAAGGCATCTTCTTTGCTTTCGCTTAAATTGATTACACAATTTGAAGTAACAACATCAACTGTTTCATCTTGCAACGGAATATTTTCAATATATCCTTTGATGAACTCCACATTTTTTGCACCGCTTTTTATCTTATTATTATTTGCCAACTCCAACATTTCATCTGTCATATCAAGGCCATAAACTTTTCCCTGTTCTCCAACATATTTCGAAGAAATCAGGACGTCGATACCTCCACCGCTGCCCAAGTCAAGGACAGTTTCACCTTGCTGCAAATTCGCAAGTACAAGAGGATTTGCACATCCTAAAGATGCATTAATTGCTTCAACTGGTAACCCTTCTGTAAATTCTTTAGAATACAGAACGGATTCATTTGATGTATTGCCACAGCATGATGTTTTACAACCACAGGATGCCTTTGAATTCTTGCTCACCTTTTTTGCAATTCCGCCATAATATGTCTTAATTTCATCCTTAATATTCTTTTCCATATAACCCTCCAATTTAAAAGTTTTATTAATTTACACTACTTAACAACAACAGTTGTTATTTTCCACAGCTTCCTTAAGAATTTCTAAACATTCAAGAACTTGACTCCTTTTACCTTCAGGAATTGTGTTGAAAATACTCTTATAATACTCATCCATGGTTTCTTCAATATTTCTGAATACAACAATACCCTTTTCAGTCAACTGGATATTTACATAACGTCTATTTTCCATATCTAAATCTCTGTGAACCAGCTCTGACTCCACTAGATTATTGATAGTTCGGCTCATTGTGCTTTTATCTAGTCCCAACATGTTAGCTAAATCAACCAATGAGATTTTTCCTTCTCTTCCGATTTCAACAATGGCATGGCACTGCGCTATACTAACCCCACAGCATGAAGCATCACTTTTCTCCAGTACACCTAAATCTCTTACAAGTATCCTAATCAATTCACGTAAGATTTCGCTTCCTTGATGTATCATTTCATCACCTCAAAAACATTATACTACAACTGTTGTATTTTGCAACTGTTATTTTTAAAAAAACTCAATCCATAATATATAATTAATATTAAAAATTGAGTTTGATTATTTTATTGTTGAAGTATTGTTTAAATATTAGGGGTAAATTCTACTTGGTTTTTATTATTTGCTTTTTTATTTTCATACATTAACACATCAATATATCTCTGAAACTCTTCTGTAGTCATACTAGTTTCGTAGTCATACACTGCATAACCCAAACTAAATCCAAGTTTATAAGGTTGATTGCTGGTTTCATTAAATTTAATAACAGCTGTTTGTATTCTATTGATAATTGCCTCTAAATCCTTTATATCGTGAGTTTCAAGTACAACACAAAATTCGTCACCGCCATAGCGAGCAACAAAATCATTTGTTCTAACACAACTATTCAAAATTTTAGCGGATATTTGCAATACAACATCACCCATGTCATGCCCAAAATTATCATTTATATATTTAAAATCATTCAAATCAATCATTATAGCAGAAAAGGTCTTAGTCTGTGTACTTAAATTAATTTTTTCATCCAAATAAGCATCCAGCTTCTTGCGATTGTAAACCCCAGTTAAATAATCTGTATACATGCTATGGTTTTGAATATTCAAAAATACTATCAATATTGATAAAACAACACTATTCAGCACTATTGATACTCCATAAATAAATATTTGTAGAAACGCACCAATAAATGGGGGGATTGCAAAGAAAACTAGAGAGATATAATGATTTTTTGCTAATACCTTTCTATTTCTTACAATTTTAACAAATGCTGAAAGAAGTATTATAACTGTAATAAAAAAAGCTAAGTGAAACATAGGTCCTCTATGATAAATATTTTGAAAATCAATATAATAATACCACCCGAAAAATTGAGTCAATACAACAATAGAAATGTTGATGATATTAATAAACAAAAGTGGGTAAATAAGTTGTTTTGTTGACTCTT
Source organism: Sedimentibacter sp. (assembly GCA_029256005.1). Lineage (GTDB taxonomy): Bacteria > Bacillota > Clostridia > Tissierellales > Sedimentibacteraceae > Sedimentibacter. The sequence continues at coordinate 758 of JAQSYS010000203.1, read as the reverse complement.
CTGGAAAAATTTGATTTTGAACATATAATAGCCAAATGGAAGGCAAAATCGGATTCAATACAAAGATTATAAAATTTCCGATATTATTTAAGATTGGATAAATAGGACTTGATGTTCCGTCAAATCTACTAAATATATCAAAAATGAGCGACAAAATTGTAACTTTTAATATCATACTGTAAAGTTTATACTGATATGATTTATTTTCATGATTTTTTAAGGAATGAAAGTAAATAATTAGAAGAATAGCTATAGAATATATATTAATAAACCCATTATTTTGCAAATTCATAATAATGCTCCATTTTTTTTAATTATTTACAGTTTAACTCAACTATAATCCCAAAGCAATAAAAATAAACAGAAATTTTATTTCAAAAAAGGATATTATGACCTCTTTAGTAAAAAAAACTGCTACTTTTAGTAACAGTTATAATATATTGTCGTCTTCCAAACTTCGTCCACATCGGCGTCTGAGACACTTTTCATTACAACAAGCGCCCTCACCATCGCAAAGCTTGTAATCTCCGCCTTCAATTCTTAAAATTTTCCCGTTAACCAATGATTCAGCAAGTTTTTGCCTTGCATCGCTGTATATCCATTGTACAGTTGTACGTGCTACGTTCATTTGTGAAGCACATTCTTCCTGTGATAATCCCTCTAAGTCAATAAGCCTTATTGTTTCAAATTCATCAACAGTCATATTAACCACATTTTCATCACTTAAAGGTGAATCCAAAGGTCCGAATCGATTGCTG
>JAQSYS010000202.1 GCA_029256005.1 Sedimentibacter sp. | reverse complement strand
AAATGGCTAAGGTACAAAGTGAAAACAATATAAAGAAAACAACGCCAAGAAAAAAGAGTACAAGCTCAAATTCAAAATCTATAAATTCCAATAATGACTTGTTAAAGAAGGAAATAACAGGTATTTTTATAGTTGCTTTTGCAGTATTTTTAATAGTGGTTACTACCAAAGAAAATCAAAGCGGAATAATAGGAAGAACAATTAACTTATTCACTCATTCTGTTTTTGGCAAAGGTGCAGATGTATTACCATATTTTATACTAGCAATTGGTGTAATGAGACTATTAAATATAATAGTATTTACAGATAACAACCAGGTGGTTGCAGTTATAGGATTTTTTGTTTGTTTTATTATGTATTCTGCAATTTTAAATATTGATACCTTAAAAGAAAGTACAAATTTTCAGAGTTTAATTAAATTATCATCTGAAGCAGGTATTCAAAAAAAAGGCGGCGGAATTATCGGAAATATTCTTACATATATATTTATGAAGCTAGTAGATAAAAATGGAACTTATATTGTGCTTGTTGCTTTGGTAATTTCTAATTTTATCTTGCTTACAAACCAAAGCGTAATAGGTATATGTAAAATAATTTCTGACTTTTTTAAGAAAATATTAAAATCAGTTTATGGTTTCATATTTACTGAAGAAGAACCTGATAAAATAAAGAAATCAAAAGAAAAAACTACAAAAAAACTAGAAGAACATTCCGATGCAGAAGATAATATAAAAATATATGATTATTTAAATCCTCTTGACAATAATAAAAAAGCTGATATAACTCAACTTAAAATTGATGATATAAAAAAGAGCGATGTTGTAGTCAATCATCCTGAAAAAATTCAAGACAAGCAGATTGAAGAATCTAAAGAGAAAAAGGAAAAGCTAAGAGAAAGCTTTGAAAAAAAAGAAATCACAGATGATATTATAAATATTGCAGGAGTTAAAAACAACGACAATTATAAACTACCTTCTACAACCTTTTTGGATCCGATACCTCAGCATACGAAAGGAGACAAGGAGGATTTGAAGAAAGAAGGAGAGAAGCTTATTGAAACTTTGAATAACTTTAATATCCCTTGCAACATTCTTCAAATTAATAAGGGACCGACAATTACAAGATATGAAATTCAACCTGCTCCAGGAATTAAAGTAAGCCGAATAACAGGACTTTCGAATGATATTGCGCTTGCTTTGGCAACATCTGATATTCGTATGGAAGCACCTATACCAGGCAAGTCTGCTATAGGAATAGAAGTTCCAAACAAAAATAAAACCAGCGTATATTTAAGAAGCTTGATTGAGTCTAAAGAATATAAGTCAAGCGAAACAAATATACCTTTTGCACTAGGCAAGGATATAGCCGGTAAAAATATTATAGCTGCAATAGATAAAATGCCCCACTTATTAATTGCAGGTGCTACGGGCTCCGGCAAGAGCGTGTGCATCAATTCACTGATTATGAGCATATTGTTTAAAGCAAAGCCGGATGAGGTTAAGCTAATACTTGTGGATCCAAAGGTGGTTGAACTTAGTGTGTACAATGGACTGCCTCATTTGCTGATACCAGTTGTTACCGACCCGCGTAAAGCAGCCAATGCATTGAACTGGGCTGTATCAGAAATGACAAATCGTTACAAAATATTTGCTCAAAACAGTGTAAGAGATTTATCTTCATACAATGAAAAAATGGTAAGAGAAGGCAATGAAAAAATGCCTCAAATAGTTATTGTAATAGATGAGCTTGCTGACCTTATGACGGTGGCTTCATCTGAGGTTGAAGAATACATAACCCGTATCGCGCAGCTTGCAAGAGCTTGTGGAATGCATCTTGTTATTGCAACCCAAAGACCTTCAGTTGATGTTATTACAGGAGTTATTAAAGCAAACATACCATCGCGTATTGCTTTTGCTGTTTCATCTCACATAGATTCACGTACCATACTTGATACAGGAGGAGCTGAAAAGCTTCTGGGCAAAGGCGATATGCTTTATCATCCTATGGGACTTCCTAAGCCTATACGTATTCAAGGAACATTTATTTCAGATGATGAAATTAAAAGAGTTGTAGATAACATAAAGGCTCAGCAAATAGAAATTAAATTTGGAAAACAAAATGAAATAATAAATGAAATTGATAAAGCACCAAATCAAGATGAAGACGTTGATGATTTTTTAGAGCAAGCCATTGAAATGGTTGTTAATGATGGTCAAGCTTCAGCATCCTACATTCAAAGAAAATTCAAGGTAGGATATGCAAGAGCTGCTAGAATAATTGATCAGCTTGAAGAAAGAGGAATTGTAAGCGGCCATGAAGGAAGCAAACCTCGTAAGGTGCTCATAACAAAAGAAGAATTAGAAGAAATGAAAGGAATTTAAAACTTAATGAAAAAAATTTACATGCATTCACTTGGATGTTCCAAAAACCTTGTTGATTCAGAGCATATGATAGGAATATTAAAGAAAAAGGGATTTAAAACAACGGATTATGCTGACAAAGCAGATTATATAATAATCAACACATGCTCATTTATAAGTGATGCTCAGCAGGAATCAGTAGATGCGATTATTTCAGCTGCAGAAATCAAAAATGATGCAAATAAAGATGCCAAAATAATTGTAACTGGATGTCTGGCACAAAGATTCGGAGATGAACTGGCAAAAGAAATTCCTGAGGTTGATATTATAGTTGGAACTTCGGGTTTTGAAAAAATAGATGAATATATTGAGAAATACGAGGCAAGCAAAAGTTTGGTTGTAGATACAAGCATGCAATCTCTTGATGAAGAAAATCTTCCACGAAACACATTGACTGAGAGCTGGTATGCATACTTAAAAATAGCAGAGGGTTGCAGCAATAATTGCACCTACTGTGTTATTCCAAGATTAAGAGGTCCTTATAAAAGCCGAAGGATTGAAAAGATTGTTGAAGACGCTAAGGATTTAGCTAGTCAAGGTGCAAAGGAAATCATAATAATAGCTCAGGATACAAGCAAGTACGGTCTTGATCTTTATGGTGAGAGAAAGCTTCATGAGGTTATTCAAAGAGTATCTGAAATTGAGGGTGTTGAATGGATTCGAATCCATTATCTTTATCCAGAAGATATTTATGATGAACTAATAAATGAATTTAAGCAAAATAATAAATTGTTGAAATATTTTGATATTCCTTTGCAACATATAAATGACAGAATATTGAAAAGAATGCACCGCAATACTAACAAGAAGCAAATAGTTGACTTAATAAACAAAATCAGGACTGAAGTTGAAGGTGCAGTAATAAGAACATCATTGATAACAGGCTTCCCGGGAGAAACTCAGGATGAGCATGAAGAATTAATGAAGTTTTTGCAAGAATATAAGCTTGATCGCGTTGGAATATTTAAGTATTCAAGAGAAGAAGATACTCCAGCATACAAACTTCCTGAGCAGATAGATGAGGAAGTAAAGGAAGAAAGACATAATGAACTTATGGAACTACAGCTGGGAATTTCGTATGAAAATAACCTAGCAAAGATAGGCAACACATATGATGTTTTAATTGAAGAAAAGGATGTTGAAAACATATGGGTGGGAAGAACCTATATGGATTCAATTGATATTGACGGCTGTGTATATGTAACATCTGATGAAAATTTAGAATTAGGAAGTATTTATAAAGTTAAAATAAATGATGCCTTAGAATATGATTTGATGGGAGATGTTATTAATGAACTGGTTTAAAAATCTGAACCTGCCTAACAAGCTTACTGTAATAAGAATATTAGCAATTCCTGTATTTTTGATATTCCTTTATATTACAGAAGGAGTATTTAAATTCCTGCCTCTGTTAATTTTTGTTGCAGCTGCAGTAACAGATGCTATTGACGGGCATATTGCAAGAAGAGACAATTTAATTACAGATTTCGGAAAGTTTATGGATCCTCTTGCAGATAAGCTTTTAACTGCATCAGCATTTATTGCTTTTGTTGAAATTGATTATTTAAGTTCATGGGTTGTTGTTTTAATTATTTCTAGGGAGTTCTTGGTATCAGGCTTCAGAACACTAGCTGCTTCAAAAGGAGTTACCATAGCAGCTAATCCTTGGGGCAAAGTTAAGACGGTATTTCAAATGATATTGATTGTTGTAATCTTATTGAATTATACTGGATATGCTGCTTTTACAACATCATGGATTACTCCTCTGGTAGCAGTAGTAGTTTTGTTGACCATAACATCAGGTGCAACATATGTTTATGAAAATATTGAAGTGATTAAATAGCAATTAGCAAATAGAAGCATTTAATTGCTTCTA
>JAQSYS010000201.1 GCA_029256005.1 Sedimentibacter sp. | reverse complement strand
ATAATAGCCGTGCCCAGATGCTAAATTTGTCATAAGTGGTTTATTTAGCGGAACTACCACCTCGTTTATTAGATCTTCATAAGTCTTTCCGTAGGCATCTGTACAATTTGAACATTCACCCATAATTATACCTACACAGTCATTAAATTTTCCTGCATGTATCAAATGCATTATCAATCTGTAAACACGGCTTACAGCCTCGTGAGTTTCCTCAATAAAAAGAATTTTGCCACTGGTATCAACTTCATAAGGAGTTCCCAAAGTATCAACAAAGGATTGCAGGTTTCCTCCAACAATAGTACCTGTTACATTGCCCAGAACTCTGCTAACTAATGGTATATCAGGAGGGTTTTCCATTAATCTTGGAGATGTTAAAGTTGATGTTGCAGTAAAAAACTGATCGAAGTTGTATGCAGGTGTAGTTGGTCTGAAGTCTAATAAAAGAAGACTGTGAAAAGTAATTAAATCAGCCCATATGTACAATACATTTAATAAAACAGTTATATCACTATAACCAGTTATAATTTTAGGATTTTGATTTATTACATTAAAGTCCAGGTAAGGTATTATATCTTTTACACCTGTTCCGCCTCTTGTAGGAATTATTGCTTTTACATCAGGATTTTCGAACATGCTCATTAAGTCAGAAGCACGTTGCTGTGGCGTTGCTGCCAAATAGCCTGACGATGAATAAACATAATTACCTTTAACTACATTAAATCCAAGTCCTTCAAGAAATTGAATCCTTTGATTAATTGTAGCTTCATCACGAGGACTGCCAAGAGTAACTACTCCTATGGTATCTCCTGCTTGTAAAATTGGTGGTCTTATTGCCATTTGTACCGCCTCCGAAGAAATAATATTTTACTACTACATTCCAGTATATGAATATATTTTTAATTGGTTAACCTTATAAGTTTTGTATATAAATATACTTTTAAAAATTATTGTTTTTTGTAAGCATACGATTAATGAAAAAATAAGGTATAAAAAATTATACTCCTTCGCCGTCAAATTCAGGAATGAAGCTTTCTGATTGAGTTTCTCCTTCTTGAATAAAGCCATTTTCTACACCAATTTCTACAGCATAATCGATTAGTTCCTCATAATTTTCATCAGATACCTTCATGTTGATTTCAGGGTATTCAGAGACATGCGGAAGTGGTGTGTATTGATTCATAATACTGATATAAATTTTATCACCATACGTATTATAAAGATAATTAATGATATTTTTAGAATCTTCTAAACAACCAGGCAGCATCATATGACGAACTATTACTCCATTTGTCATTATTCCATTGCTGTCAAATTTAGGCTCGCCCGTCTGTCTAACCATTTCCATTATTGCATCTTTTGCATAAACAAAATAATCTTCGCAGTTTGAATACTTTTTTGCAATTGCGGCATCCATATATTTTAAATCAGGAAGGTAGACATCTATAAAACCATCTAATAAATTCAAGGCTTCAATTTTCTCATATCCTCCAGTATTGTAAACGATGGGAATATTAAGCCCATTGGATTTGCTTAAAAGCAGTGCTTCTACAATATGTGGGATATAATGACTTGGGGTTACAAGATTAATATTATGAGCTTGTTTATTTTGAAGTTCCAAAAAAATATCAGCAAGTCTTTCTGTTGATATTTTTTTGCCTACCACTCCTTTAGCTATGTTATTATTTTGGCAGTATACACAGCCAATAGAACAGCCGCTGAAAAACACTGTGCCTGAACCGTTTGTGCCAGATATACATGGCTCCTCCCACATATGCAGGGCGGCTCTTGCTACAATTAACTCATCTGTTACCCTGCAATAACCCTTTTTTCCCAATGTTCTGTCAACATGACAATTTCTGGGGCATAATGAGCAATCATTATATAATTTTTTATAGTTTTTGATTTTATTATCCATAAACACATATCCTTATAATAAATAATAAAACATTATATCACTTTCACAAAATCAATCAATGGATTTTTGAATTGTATTAAATCAGCTTTAAAAACATTTATGAAATATTAACATTTCCTAGACCTTCTAATCTGATAATATTCGACAAAGGTTCTAGGTTTTTTTAAAATATTTCAATTATTTAATATAAATTTGTTTTATTGTTAATTAATTTTGGTATAAATGAATCAAGAGAATCAAAAGAAATAAAAGATAATCAATTTACTAAAGAGAATCTAGAAAGGGGGCTTATATGTATAATTTTAAAAGTGGACAATCTGTATCAATTAAAACTAAGAAGAACTTTAATAAAAATATTTCTGAAAGAGACAATTTTAAGAAACTAGACAGCTTCATGAAAAAAGATATAAGTGTGGATAAAAAAATGAATGTTTTTGATGAATTGTTTATAAATGCCTCTCATGAACTAAGGACACCACTGAATATAATTTATAGTGCAGTTCAATTGATAGAACTTTATATGAAAGATGATTTGGAAAATGATTCTGTAGATAAAATTGAAACTAATGTTATTTCAATAAAACGTAACAGTCTAAGATTAATGAAGTTAATTAATAACATATTGGATTTGAATAAAGCAGATTCCGGCTTATTAAATTTAAACTACAGTTACGTTAATATAATTGAGGTAGTTGAAAATGTCGTGCAAAATGTTTCTGGAAAAGTAAATGATAAGCAACTTAGCATTATTTTTGATACAGATATTGAAGAAAAATGTATGCAGATAGATATTGAAGCGATTCAGCGCGTATTGTTAAATTTAATGTCTAACGCAGTTAAGTTCTCAAAACAGGAAGGGAAAATTTTCGTAAAAGTGACAGTTGAAAATAACTCGATTGATATATCAGTTACAGATACAGGAATTGGTATTGATAAGAGTCATATTAAAAGCATATTTAAAAAATTCAGTCAAGTAGATAAATCCTTATCAGGGACGAAGGAAGGAAGCGGGATAGGTTTAAAATTATCTGAATTATTAATAAAGGCACATGGTGGTAGCATCAGTGCTTCTAGCATAATTAATGAGGGCAGCACCTTTATTGTTAGTCTTCCATGTAGTAGAAATGATAATATTTACAACTTATATAGCAGAAAGGTGCTTTATTTTGACAGTTTAAAGGAAATGACTAACATTGAATTTTCTGATGTTGATAGGGTGGACATCAGCTAAATCTGTTGATATTATTTGTTTTTTGTTATATAATATTATCAATTAAAATATAGGGAGTAAATCATGAAAAACATATTCTTTTACGATACTAAAATCGGGAAAATTGCAATTATTGATAATGGTAAAGAAATTACAAATATAGAAATTGCTGAAGACAAGTATTCTGATGATTTTATTCTATTAGAAACAGAGCTAATCAAAAATGCTGGAAAACAGCTTCTAGACTATTTAGATGGATTCAGAACTACATTTGACTTGCCTCTAAATCCTAATGGAACGGTATTTCAAAAGAAAGTTTGGAATGCTCTTTGTGATATTCCCTATGGAGAAACAAGAAGCTACAAGCAGGTAGCTGAAGCTGTAGGAAATAATAAAGCGTCAAGAGCTATTGGAATGGCAAACAATAAAAATCCAATTATGATAGTCATTCCATGCCATAGAGTGATTGGCTCTAATGGAAGTCTCGTGGGTTATGCTGGCGGACTTGACATCAAAGAAAAATTGATCTTCTTAGAAAATAAAAAATAGAATTTATGAAAGTTCTATGTATTGGTAACTAAACGTTATTCCATACAGGCATAAAATAGCTGCTGGATTGCAGCTGTTTTTGTGTTAATAATAATCGTTCTTTTTGATATTATAACTAAATAAATTTGGAGGTTTGCATGCCTACTACATATGCTCATTATATATTTGGACAGGAAGTTTTAAAGTTATTAGACAACGATATAAAAGAGTCAATAAATAAAAATATTGATTTATACAATATTGGTCTTCATGGTCCAGATATTTTATTTTATTACAATCCTTTAAAATCTAATGAAATAAGTAAATTAGGTCATACATTGCATAGTCAGACAGCAGATCGTTTTTTTGAAAATGCAAGGAAGGTTATTAGTAGATGTGACGATTATGATGCAACATGTGCATATATTTCAGGATTTATATGTCACTTTATTCTTGATACCCAGTGCCATCCATATATAAGACAAAAGGAAAGCAATGAGCTTACTCATGGTGATATTGAAACTGAATTTGATAGAATGTTTATGCTAAAAAACAAATTAAATCCACTGTCATTTAAGCCTACATCACATATTGTACCAAATGAAGAAAATGCAGAGATAATTTCCTGGTTTTTTGACGGAATCAC
>JAQSYS010000004.1 GCA_029256005.1 Sedimentibacter sp. | reverse complement strand
TGAAAGTTCACTTTTCTAAGTTCTGCTTCTACAGTTCTATGCTGAACTCTTGGAACTGATACTCTGTCCTTAAAGTCTTCCTTAGTAACTTCAGTGTATACTAACGGCAATTTCTTGTAAGGAATTATTTCTCCGTTTAGATAACCGTTTATTGCTTCGCATGCATGCAGTGCTTGTGCAATTGCTTCAATTGCAATTTTAGGACCTGTTGCTGCATCACCACCGGCAAAAACTCCTCTTAGGTTTGTTTCAAATGTTGATTCATTTATTTGAATATTTTTCTTTTTACCTTGTGCAACATTAATTTTACCACAATCTACTTCTTGTCCGATTGCTGCTATTATTGTATCAGCTTCAAATGTTACAAATTCGCCAGTTGGTTCAGGTTTTTGTCTGCCTGATGCATCCTTTTCACCAAGAACCATTTTTTCGCATCTTAATCCGGTAACCTTATCGTCACCTTCTACCAATACAGGAGCTGAAAGGTAAGAGAATATTACTCCTTCTTCCTTTGCTTCATGTATTTCTATTTTTTCAGCAGGCATTTCACTTTCAGTTCTTCTATATACGACTCTTACTTCTTCAGCTCCAAGACGAATGCTGGTTCTTGCAACGTCCATAGCTGTGTTACCACCACCAACAACTATAACTTTTTTACCTATTTTTACAGGTTTGTTTTCTGCAACATTTATTAAAAAGTCAATTCCGCCTAATACTCCAGTTATGTTTTCGCCTTCGCATCTCATTGGTGAGCTTTTCCAAGCTCCAATTCCTAAAAATACTGCATCATAATTATTTTGTAAATATTCGAGAGACATATCCTCTCCAATTTTTACACCATAATTAATTTCAGCTCCCATTTCTTCTATGATGGCAACTTCAGCATCAACAACATTTTTAGGAAGACGGTATTCAGGTATTCCGTATCTTAACATTCCGCCTGGTTTTGGCATAGCTTCAAATACTTCTACTGCATGACCCGCTCTTAATAAGAAATATGCTGCTGATAAACCTGCAGGACCTGCTCCAACTACTGCAACCTTTTTGCCGGTTGATGGTTTTAAAGTTGGTATATATTGTTTTTCTGCATTCAAATCATAATCTGCTGCATAAGTTTTAATACATGCTATTGAAACTGAATCTTCAACATGCTGTCTTCTGCATGCCTTTTCGCATGGATGAGGGCATACCCTTCCTATACATGCTGGCAGCGGCAACTTTTCTTTTATTAATTTTAACGACTCTAAAGGCTGTTTATTTGCAACTAATCCAACATAACCCTGTACATCTGTCTCTGCAGGACAGTTCAATGTACATGGTGGTTTACAATCTCCAATGTGCTGAGATACCAGCAAATTCATTGCTGTATTTCTTGCTTCCACAACCTTTTTTGTGTCGCTGCTAACAACCAATCCGTCAGATACAGGTGTAGCACATGCTCTTGCAGTCTTTGGTTGGCCTTCGATTTCAATTATACAAAGTCCGCAGCCTGCATAAGTTTCAAGTCTTTCATCAAAACACAGGTGGGGAATATTTATATTATTTTCTAAAGCTGCCTGTAATACAGTCTTGCCAGCTTCAGCCATTATTTCTTTTCCGTTTATATTAAGTTTAACTATAGCCACGTTAATTCCTCCCTCTTAGTTCTTTTCAACAGCGCCGAATCTACATACGCTGAAGCAATTACCGCATTTAATACACAATTCCTGATTGATGACATGAGGATTCTTAACAGTGCCATCGATACAATGCACCGGACATTTTCTTGCACATAGAGTACATCCTGTACACTTGTCCTTGTTAATTTCATATGTCAATAATGCCTTACAATGCTTAGCTGGACATTTTTTATCTACAACATGCGCGATATATTCATTTTTAAAATATCTAAGTGTTGATAATACAGGATTTGGAGCTGTTTGTCCAAGACCGCAAAGGGATGAATCCTTTACACTTTGTGCCAATGATTCTAACTCGTCCAAATCTTCCATTGTTCCATTACCAGAAGTTATTTTCTCTAAAATCGAGAGCATTCTCTTAGTTCCAACTCTGCAAGGTGTACATTTACCACAGGATTCATCAACTGTAAATTCTAGGAAGAATCTTGCTATATCAACCATGCAGTTATCTTCATCCATAACTATCATTCCGCCTGAACCCATCATAGATCCAACGGCCATGAGTGTTTCATATTCAATAGGAGTATCTAGATGATCTTTAGTCAAGCATCCACCGGAAGGTCCACCTGTTTGAACAGCTTTAAATTCTTTTCCGTTAGGGCATCCACCGCCAATATCATAAATAACTTCTCTCAAAGTTGTCCCCATAGGAACTTCCACAAGTCCAGTGTTTGTAATTTTGCCACCAAGAGCAAAAACCTTAGTACCTGCTGATTTTTCTGTTCCAAAGCTTTTAAACCACTCAGGTCCATTATGAACAATTTGAGGAATATTAGCTAATGTTTCAACATTGTTAATTACAGATGGCTTTCCCCAAAGACCTTTATTTGCAGGGAATGGAGGTTTAACTCTTGACATACCTCTTTTGCCTTCAATAGACTGCATTAATGCTGTTTCTTCACCGCATACGAATGCGCCAGCTCCAAGTCTTGTTTCTATATCAAAATCAAAGCCTGAATTAAAAATATTTTTACCTAACAGTCCTAATTCTCTTGCTTGTTTTATTGCAATTTCAAGTCTATGAACTGCAACAGGGTACTCAGCCCTCACGTATATAAATCCCTTTGTAGCGCCAATTGCATATCCTGCAATAGCCATTGCTTCCAAAACAGCATGTGGGTCTCCTTCAAGAACGCTTCTGTCCATGAATGCACCTGGGTCTCCTTCGTCAGCATTACAGATAATATATTTTTGGTCTGCTTTATTTGGTGCAGCAAAGCTCCACTTCATTCCTGTAGGGAATCCAGCTCCGCCTCTGCCTCTTAGTCCTGAATTCTTCATTAATGTTATAACTTCATCAGATGTCATGCTTAGAGCCTTGCCTAATGCCATATATCCATCTGTTGCAATATACTCATAAATGTTTTCCGGATTAATGAATCCACAGTTACGAAGTGCAACTCTTTTTTGTTTTTTGTAAAATTCACTATCCATTAAGGATGTTTTTTCTGCTTTATTTACTACTTCTTGTTCTACAAGTTCGTCAAGAATGTACTTTGCTTTCTCTGCATCAACATGAGTATATGTTATTTTTTCTTTATTAGGAGCATATACTTCAACTATAGGTTCATAAGTGCACATTCCTATGCATCCTGTTTGTACGATTCTAACATTGCTTAAATTCTTTGCCTCAATCTCTTTTATTAATGTGTCATAAACAGGTTTAGCTCCGGCAGAAATTCCGCAAGTTGCCATACCTACAACTATTCTTACTTCATCTTCCTTACTGCCCATATCCAAATTTTTAATTGATTCATCTCTTAATTTTTTTAATTCTTCTAATGTTTTCAAGCTTACACCTCCTGATTCTTATATTTTGCAATTATTTCAGGTACTCTTTTAGGATCTATAGTGCCATAAACATCATCATCAACTGTCATAACAGGTGCTAAGCCACAACATCCTAAACATCTTGTTGCCTCAAGAGTAAACATTTTATCTTCAGTGGTTTGTCCAACTTTGATATTTAACTCATCCGCTAGTTTATCCATAACATCTTGAGAACCCTTTACATAGCATGCTGTTCCCAAGCATACACCTACCCTGTGCTTGCCCTTTTCTTCAATAGTAAATTGAGTATAGAATGTAACAACACCATAAATATCTGCCAAAGGTATATTTGTTTCATCTGAAATAAATTGTTGTACTTCTAATGGCAAATATCCAAATATATCTTGTGCCTTTTGAAGCGTTTGCATTAATATACCTTGAGAATTTTTTACGGTATCTATATATTCTTTCAACTCAGCAAATTCTTTTTGTTTAGATTGTACAAATTCATTCTGCATTTATTGACCTCCTATAAATTATAAACATTTATATTATATATTCCGCTGTTTAAAAAGTCAATGTATAACGCCTATTTAAATATTGCAAAAAATATTCATAAATCTTAATAATTTATGTTTTTTAATGCGAGTTTGAATGAATTTATAATACTAAAATCAATAAAAAAAAATCCTCAATAGAGGATTTTATATTATGTAAGTATTAGAAATTATTGTAAAATGCTTTATATGCTTTAAATGTCATATATAAATCAGTTTTTGAAATTATTTCAAAAGGTGCATGCATACTCAAAACAGGAACTCCCAAATCAACAACATCCATATTGAAATTTGCCATTATGTATGCAATGGTTCCACCGCCACCTTGGTCTACCTTTCCTAATTCTGCAGGCTGCCATATTACTCCGTTTTCATTGAAGAGTTTTCTTAATTTTCCGATGTATTCAGCATTTGCATCATTAGCTCCAGACTTGCCTCTGCTGCCAGTGTATTTTACCATTGCAACGCCTTGACCCATTATTGGTGCATTTTGTAATTCTGTAACTTGCGGATATGTTGGGTCCACACCTGCAGCAACGTCTGATGAAAGCATGCTACTGTTTGCCAAAGCTCTTTTTAATAAAAGCTCACTGTAATTTCCGTTATTCTGAAGTGTAATTAATTCTGCAACCATGTTGTTGAAAAATGCAGAGTGCATTCCTGTATTTCCTACACTTCCTATTTCTTCTTTATCTGAAAACAATGCTACTGAAGTTTTATCAGGTGTTTCTAATTCAATAATCGCTTGTAAGGAAGTATATGCACAAACTCTGTCATCATGACCGTATGCCATTATCATACCTCTATCAATACCTACATCTCTCGCTTTTCCTGCAGGAACTATTTCAAGCTCAGCTGTTTGAAAATCTTCTTCTATCATTCCATATTTTTCATTAAGAATTTTCAGGACATTGAGTTTAAATTTCTTATCATCCTTTTTATCGTCATCATCACTTTCATTTATAGCCGGAAGGCTTCCGATTATAACATTTAGTCCTTCTCCTTCAATTGCTTCAGAAAGCTTTTTATCATTTTGATCCTTAGCCAAATGAGGCAATAAATCTGTTATATAAAATACCGGATCATTTTCATCATCACCTATAGCTATATCAAAAATCTCACCGTCTGATTTAACAACTGTTCCGTAAAGTGCCAGTGGTATTGTAACCCATTGATATTTTCTGATTCCACCGTAGTAATGTGTCTTTAACAATGATATTCCATGTTTTTCATACAAAGGATTTTGTTTTAAATCTATTCTTGGGGAATCAACATGACTTCCTACTATATTCATTCCTTTTTCTATGCTTTGTTTTCCTATTACAGCAAGTACAGCATTTTTTTCCTTATTGATATAATATATTTTATCACCGGGATTTACTTCAGTTTTGTTTTCTAGGCACTCAAACCCATTTTCTTCAGCTCTTTTGACAATTTCCTTTATCGTAAGTCTTTCTGTCTTAGAAGCATCTATAAACGCTCTGTAATCGTCTCCCAATTTAAATACATCTTTCTTTTCATCACTACTAAGTTTTTCCCATATAAATTGTTTCTTGTAAAATAGTTTATTTTCTTTGTCCATTTATAATCTCCTAAAAGTATTAAGGTATTTTTCAATATTATGAAATTACCTTCCTATAATTATTTTAATCATTCATTAATGACCATGTATGCAAGATACATCTGTTGTTCAATCTCAACTAATTTAATATTATAATTTTTAATCATATTAAATTCGCCATCATAACCACTCATAAGCCAGTTTAAATCCACATTGATGAAAATACCATCCTCAACTTTTTCATAAGTAAGAATTTCTTCAACCTTAACATTCTTCGCAAGTTCATAATCTGTAGGGCAATCTATAACCTTAAGCAGTATATCAAGGTCATTGTCCAAAAGCTTTTCAGTTTCAATTTTATTAAGCTTAACTTCTAAAGATTTCATATCTTTGTACCCATAAAGAAATTCATTCATTATTTTTATTCGTTCATTGAGCAAATATTCAATATCATCAATTTCATTATGGTACTCATAAGCACTGATTGAATTATAGCTAAATAAAAGCAATGCCAACATTATTATTATAAATCTTTTTTTCATATGTAATCCCCCTAAATATTAAGTGCATTTAATATTATAGAGGGACACAAGAAATTTATTTATCGTTATATGTCATTAAATAATTAAAACTATTTTGTTTATTTCAACAAATTAATCTTAATTTAGAGTTTTTACACTCTTTCTCTTTTCCATTGTAAACGGCAACTCCATTAAACCCTGTTGAATTTTGTCGCCTTTAATCATTTTTATAAGCATTCTCATACCAACAGCACCTACATCATAGTAAGGTTCTCCTATGGTTGTTAATTCAGGTCTTACAAATTTACCTTCTCGGATATTTCCAAAACCTACAACTGATACTTCATCCGGCACCTTAATACCATTATCAATCATGCTGTCCATTATTCCTATTGCAATTTCGTCATTACTACAAACTACTGCTGTAAATTCTCCTGTTTCCTTAACTAATGACTTGCCCAATTCATATGCCTTGCTATGTTTGTTTCCACCTACAACATATATCTTTGAATAATTCAACTCATTGTCTTCAATAGACTTTAAGTATCCTGCAATTTTATCCTCTTCAACTGATGTTCTGTCTTCAAAATCAGATACATATACTATGTTTTTATGTCCTTCTTGCACCAGATAATTAGTCATTTCATAAATTGCTGATTTGCAGTCAATGGAAATATGATTCATATTTGCATTCACATCTCTTGTAAAGTAAATGCACGGTTTGTTTAATCCTCTTGCAATTTCAATTATTTCATCATCAAATTTATTTCCAACAAGGAATAGTCCTTCTGCTTGTTTTCTATCTAACAACTGCAGATATTTTTCCTGAGTTTCCTTGCTTGAATAGCTGCTACAAAGAAGAATATCATAGCCATACATTTTTCCTATTTCCTCTATTCCTCTTACAATGTCAGCAACATAGCTTTGTGCCAGATTGTTAACTATTACACCAATCAAGTAAGATCTTCTGGTTACAAGACTTCTTGCTACATCGTTAGGTTTATATCCTGTTTCCTCAATAACCTTTAATACCTTTCTTCTTACTTCCGGGCTTACAGGCTTAGAATCATTTATTACTCTGGATACCGTTGAGATAGATACTTCTGCAAGTCTTGCAACATCTTTTATTGTTATCATATTTTCCTCCTTTTAAAATTTCTTTACCTTCGAATCCTGTTTTATACGTATATTATATATATTATTCTAAAAATTAGCAATCGTTTTTTCCCGATTTTCCTAAAATTTTAAAAATAATTTTCCTAACAAGTCATAAACTAAATTAAATTTCAAAAAAATAATGATTAGGATCAAACCTAACCACTATGTACGCAATAAAATTCACAAATTTATTTGCTCGCTATCGCTCACATAAATTTGGAATTTCTTGCGGTTGACCTACCATCCATTTTTCAGAAAAAAGACTCTGAAAAATGGGGTTAGGTCATACCCGCATGAGCCGCAAACCATTAATTCAATACCCGCATCTAAGCAGGTGGGATTACTGTTAGGTGATTTTGACTTCCCGTCAAGCGGGCTTGTCATAGGCACTTAAACACGAGTTCCCTTTTACATTATGTCGGTTGAATTAATAAATTTCCGTACACCGCAGGCTTTTTATATTGCTATTATAACACTTAGAACATAAATTTTCAACTGTATTTTACAGTCAACATTTTCAATTTTTACTATTTTGCCCTGGATATATTATTAATATCCACTGAATTTATAATAAACTTATTAATTCATCTTCGTGTATTACTTCTTTTTCTATGAGCATTTTTGCAATTTTTTCTACTTTTTCTTTGTTGTTTTCTATTATATTTATAACTTCTTCATATATTTCAACAGCCAGATTTTTAACTGATTTTTCTACGGAAGCAAGTGGTATGTTAAGCTTTTCTGCAAGAATCCCAAGATTTACAAATGCAGAATCGTCATCCATGCCATACTTTGCAATATAGTCAACTGCAAGTGAAGTAGCTTTCTCAATATCGTTTTGAGCACCAATAGTAATATTATCCTTGCCAAAAAATATTTCTTCAGCAACTCGTCCTGCCATTAATACAGCAAGTTGGTTTCTAATACGTTTTTTTGTTACAACCTCTGAACCATTTGGTGTACTCAGAGTATATCCGCCAGCTCCCTTGCTAGTAGGGATAACTGATACTCTTATAACCTTGCTATCTGGCATCAAATACTTTGAAACAAAGGCATGTCCTGCTTCATGATATGAAGTGACAATTTTTTGTCTTGAGTTTTCAGCAAGATTCTTTTTCTCAGAACCAGCCAAAATTTCAAGATAAGCTTTTTTAATGTGTTCTTCATTAATGTCTTCTGAATCTTCCCTGATTGCTAAAAGAGCAGCTTCATTAATTAAATTTTCTATCATTGCTCCGCTGAAGTAAACAGTCAAATCTGCTATATTGTCCAGATTAATATCTTGTTTTGCTTTCTTTTTAGAAAGGTACAAGTTTAATATGTCTTTTCTTGCATTTCTGTCCGGCAGCATTATTTCTATTTGTCTGTCAAATCTGCCTGGTCTTAATAACGCTGAATCCAGCGTGTCTATTCTATTAGTTGCTGCTACTACTACAATACCTGAATCATCAGCAAATCCTGACATTTCAGTAAGAAGTGCATTTAAAGTCCTGTCTCCTTCATCACTGCCCCTCATGTTACCATTCATTCTTTTTTTGCCTATAGCATCAATTTCATCTATAAAAATTACACTTTTTCCTGATTTTTTTGCTTTTTTAAAAAGGTTTCTTATTCTCCCTGCACCAAGACCAGCATACACTTGAACAAAATCCGAACCTGAAACCGCATAAAACGGAACTTCGGCTTCTCCTGCCATTGCTTTTGCCATTAATGTCTTGCCTGTACCTGGTGATCCGTACAACATAACGCCTTTTGGCATTCTTGCATTTAATCTGGAATATTTTTCAGGATTTTTTATAAAATCGACTATTTCCTGCAAGCTTTCCTTGGCTTCATAATTTCCTGCCACATCATCGAACTTCATGTTTGATGAGCTTACATATTCTATTTCATTTAAGTTATTTATCTCTTTTTGTGCTGATTTTTTATTTTTAAAAAATAAATAGCAAATAAATATCAGCACCCCTATTACTGCTACTACTTGGTATGTTTCCATAATATACCCCCATTGCAATGAACAATGAAATAATGAATGATGAACAATGATTTAGTACATAAAGAGAAGAAAAAATGAACAATTTTTAAAAACCTTGTTCATTGCTACTGTTCAATATTCAATGTTCAATGTTCAATTATTTTTAAACTGTTAATTAATATTAACATGAGTATATGTCTATGGATATACTAAATATATAGCTTTATTTCATTGTTTTTCCTAATTTACCAGTAGACAAACTGATTGAGCAGCTATGCCTTCTCCTCTTCCTTCAAAACCTAAATGTTCTGTGGTTGTAGCCTTGATGTTTATGTTTGAAATATCTGTTTTGAAATCTTCAGCCAAGTTTTTTTTCATTTTCACTATATATGGACTCATCTTCGGATTTTGTGCTATTATTATTGCATCTAAATTGCCAAGTCTGTAATTTCTATCGAACATGAGCTTTACAACTTGTCTCAATAAAGCCCTGCTGTCAGCATCCTTATACTTATTGTCAGTGTCAGGAAATAATCTTCCTATATCTCCTAATCCTAATGCGCCTAGTATGCTGTCCATAATTGCATGTATCAATACATCAGCATCTGAATGACCGGCCAAACCCTTTTCATATGGTATTAAGACGCCACCAATTATTAATTTTCTGCTCTCTTCCAATGCATGAACATCATAGCCAATGCCAATTTTCATAATTTCTCCTTAATAGATGCTTGCAAATATTTCTGCTATTCTTAAATCTAGTGGTGTTGTAATTTTAATATTTCTTGCGAGCCCATCAATAGTTTTTACCCTATATCCATAATATTCAACTATAGATGCATCGTCAGTAAATACCTCGTTCTCTGTAACAGCCTTTACATAGCAGTCTCTGATAAGCTCATAATTAAATGCCTGGGGAGTCTGAGCTGCCTTTAATATAGACCTGTCCAATGTCTTTTGAACCAGCTTATCTTCTGATATTTCCTTGATTGTTTCAACAACATCAGTAACAGGAATACAAGCTTCAAAATCATAAGCTCCTTCAACACAATTGCTTATTAAATTATATGAAACAAAAGGCCTTACTCCATCATGAATGAGCACTATGCCACATTTCTCGCTCAATGCTTTAATGCCTTCATATACTGATTCAGTTCGCGTTGAACCTCCTGCTTTTACTATAGTAAGTTTATCATAGTTAACCGCAACTTCACCTGTAACATATTCCAAATCGTCCTTATTTACGATAAGAATTATTTCATCTATTTCATTGCTTTTTTCAAATTTGTACAATGTGGTTTCAAGAATGGTCTTTCCGGCAATAGTCAAGTATTGCTTTGGTATGTCAGAGCCCATCCTCGATCCTTTTCCTGCTGCAACAATAATCACAGCAACTTTTTTTTCCTTAAACATATATGTCCCCTTTATAATAATGAACATTGAACATTTATGATGAACAATGAACATTTATTGATAAATTTAGGCTAGCCTAAATTTTAATTTTATTCTTTAATTTAATAAATCTTTTATATTCAAATCACCTAAATTTACTTCTGGCATGCCCAGTTTTCTTGCAGGTATGAACATACCATGACAATCTGAGCCTCCTGATATCATTAAATTATTTTTTTTGCAAAAATCAATATAATATTGCTCCTCTCCCTTGTTATATGGAGAAAAACATTCTATGCCATCTATACCAGCACTAAGCCAATATTCAAGCTCCGCAACAGGCATGCGGCTTTTTTGATAATGATATGATGGATGAGCAAGAAAGATCATGCCACCGCTTTTTTTGGCAGTCATTATTACTTCATTAGGGTTTTTCAAACTTGCTCTCATTCCTGCATTTTCAAAATCTTTCAAATGAGATATAATGTCCTCATGAATCCCTTTGTCTATCATATAGTTAACAGACTTCCAGCCTCCCCTTTTTCTGTCATAATCATATTTTTCAAAATCATCAAGACTGACGTTATTAAACTTATCAGATGCATAGTTTCTAATGTATTCCTTGTTTGTGCTGATTTTACTCTCATTAGTCCAGTTAATCAAATTCCTTAATTGCTGATTTTTTATATCATAATTGTACAAGGTCAAGTGATATTCTCTACCTTGATACTCTGTTGTCAGCTCGGTTCCGGGAATAAATATCAAATTATCCTTAGGTCTAATAATTTCCTGCATACTTATTATGTTATCAATGCAATCATGGTCAGTTATAGAAAATATATTGATTTTATTTTTAATAAGTTCTTCTTTCAATTCTTGTACATCCCACGTTCCGTCTGAAGCACAGGTATGCATATGCATATCAACTTTTTTCATTGTCACCTCTAGTAAAGTGAATCTTCATTTATTCTTGTATAAAACAATTTTTTAACTTCATTAAAATCTTTTGTTTGAGCCATTATCCACATTAGTTTCGTTATTACTGCTTCTATGGTCATGTCATAGGCTTGAAGTACATTTAATTTATTTAATGCTTTTATTCCTACTTCATATATACCCATATCGCTTCCTTCAAACATTACCTGTGTGGCAATTATAATTATTTTTCCATTTTCAGTCAATGAGTCAAGTTTTTCTAAAAAGTTTCTTTTATCTAGGAAAGGAATTCCTCCTACCCCATAGCTTTCAATAACAACACCTTCATATTTTTCTCCGATGTAATCCAGAACATCTGGTTCCATTCCCGGCACTAATTTTAATAAAAATATTGATGGAAATATATTTTTATAAAACTTTACACCTTCAGTGAACTTTTCATTTCTAATATATTTAGTAATTCTATTGTCATCAATTATTGCTGCTACAGGAAAATTTATTGATTCAAAGGCACTGTAACTTTTTGATTTAACTTTTCTCGCTCTAGTTCCTACTATAGCTTTCCCATCAAAAACTAAATATACTCCACATACATCTTTTTCTGCTGCAAAACGAAAACTATCCAGCAGATTTTTCTTTGCATCAGTTATATCAACATTAATTGGTTTTTGTGCCCCTGTTACTATAACAGGCTTATCTAAATTTTGAATAAAGTAAGATAGTGCGGCAGATGTATAGGACATGGTATCAGTACCGTGTGATATAACAAATCCATCATATTTTTCATAATTTTTTTCTATTGCTTCCGCCATTAATATCCAATACTCTGGTTGAATATTGGTGCTGTCAATATTTAATAGCTGTAATGTATCCACATTGCAAAATTCTTTAATCTCCGGCACATAACCTAAGAGTTCTTCAGAGGTTATCTGGGGTGCTAATCCTTCTTCAGTCTTCTTGGAAGCAATTGTACCTCCGGTAGCGATAAGTAAAATATTCTTTTTCATTTTATCTTTCTTTCTCCCCCATAATTTTTCTCATATCCTCTGGCAATGGACATGTTATTAATAGTTCTTCGTTTGTTAGCGGTTGCTTAAATTTCATTTCATAACAGTGTAAAGCCTGCCTGGTGATTTGTTCACTTTCTTTTCCGTACAATGTATCTCCTATTATAGGATGTCCTATATACTTCAAATGAACTCTTATTTGATGTGTTCTACCTGTTTCAAGCTTCAATTTCACCAATGTCATATCATTAAATCTTTTTTCAACGGTATAATGGGTTATACATTCCTTACCTGAGGGATGGACAACTCTTATAATGTCCTCTTGATTTAATCTTGCAATAGGCTCATTGATTGTGCCCTTGTCATCTTTTATAATTCCATCAACTATAGCGTAATAATATTTGTCAACAGAATTTGATTTCATCTGATTAGCCAACTCATTATGAGCATATGGATGTTTTGCTATAATAACAATACCTGATGTGTTCATGTCAAGTCTGTTTACAAGTCTGACTTTTCTTTTAATATTTTTTTGTTTGAAATAAAATGCAACTCCATTAGCGACAGTGTTGTTTTGATGTGATTTTGTAGGATGAACAACAATATATGGCGGCTTGTTTACAACCAATAGATCATTGTCTTCATATACAATATCAATTGGAATATCAACTGCGTCATATTCATCCTCATCTTCATCAAATTCAATAGACAATATATCTCCGGTTGAAACAGATTTGTTTAATTTTGCAACTCTTCCGTTTATGTATAGCCTATCTGAAAGCTCTAGTTTTTTTGAAAGACGTCTTGAAAAATTTAAATTTTCAGACATAATGCCCTTTACAGTCTTGCCATTTTCTTGTATTGTATAATTAAGAATATTATCGTTAGTCATGTAAACTCCTGAATAATAGAGGTTAAAATTATTTTCTAGTTATAAATATAATATAAAATAGGATTAAAGTAAAGGGGATAAATCATGAAGGATAAGGTTATAAACATAGCTTCCAACAATGATGAATATACACTTGAAATAAAAGAAAGGCTTATCAACTTGTTAAGAAAGAACGGCTATGATTATTGTGACGGATTTTCGAAGCATGGAGAGTTAAATATAACTATAGGCGGAGATGGAGCCTTTTTAAGAGGCGTCAGAGAAAGCAATTTCTCAACTATTCCTTTTGTTGGGATTAATACAGGTACGTTAGGATTTTATCCTGAAATAACACCTGAAAAATTAGAAGCTTTTATCTTTGACTACATATCAGGAAATTATAATATTAATAGCATGAATTTGATTGAAAGCGAAGTATTTTCTTCAGAAAAGTCCAAAAAATTTTATGCGGTAAATGATATCATTCTGAAAAGAAAAGATATGAAAACAATACACATGGATGTTTACATTGCATCCAACCATCTTGAAAAAATAAGCGGTGACGGACTGATTATTTCATCACCTTTAGGGAGCTCAGCATACAACAAATCCGCAGGCGGTAGCCTTGTGTATCCTTCGCTGAAGACTCTTCAGATCACACCTTTATCTCCAATAATTTCTAATGCATACAGGTGTCTTGATTGTAGCATAATAGTTCCTCCTGAATTTGAAATATCAATATACCCTGAAGGAAGAGAAGATTATCATGTTGCTCTTTTGGCAGATGGTACTGATATAGAATATGAAGAACTGGAACATGTTCATTTCAGAACATCAAAAAAAGTTATTAAAAGACTTTCAACCGGCTCATTTAATTATTGGAATGTAATAAAAGATAAATTTTTATAATTCAGCTTAAAAACAAGTTTAGTTTTGAACTTGTTTTTTTTAATATATTTAAAAAAATAGCTAAAAACTATAAATTTTATGAAATATATGCCGAATAATAGATTGTGGCACTTTTAACATGTAAGCATTTATCTTAAATGTGCATATATTATTTGTTTCACAATCAGAGAATAGAGGGGCATAAGAATGAAAAAATTTAAATTACCAGGCTTTAAAAAAGCAACACAAGACAACTCTAAAAAGGATAAACATAAGTTTCGATTTGCTAATCTGGAAATTTCAAAAAAATTAATTTCAAGTTTTTTAGTAATTTCTATTATTTCAACAGTAATTGGCCTAGTTGGCATAACGGGGATGCTAACAATAAGCAAGGAAGACTCCAAATTATATGAAGAGCAGACAGAGCCTCTGATATATTTATCATATATGCTGAACAGTCTCAATGATATGCAAATTAATGTAAGAGAAGGAATTATAAGTACCGGTAAATTACCAGCAATAGCAGCTGCTGAAGAGTCTTTCAGTCAACAGATGGAAATTTTCAAAAGTTCATCAGAAGCATATAAACAAAGCTTAAATTCAAATGAATTAAATGACTTTTCTACCATAGAACCTATAGTATATGATTTTTATAAAGAAAATACAGATGAAGCATTTGGTCTAGCAAGACTCGGAGATTTAACCGGTGCATATGTAAAAACAGAATCTATTTCAAACTCACTGAGTCTTGTATATGATTATTTAAACGAAAGTTTTAGCTCCAAGGTTGAAAATGTAGAAGCCACAAGTGTATCAAACGTAAATTTGGCCAGAACATTGTCAATTGTACTGATTATTGTAGTAATTATAGGTTTTATTTCTTCAATACTCATAGGAATTTCTATGGCTAAAACAATATCAAAACCTGTCAACAAGATGGTTAATGCCGCAAATAAGCTTGCCATGGGTGATATAGACATAGATGTTGAATATGATGAAAATTCAAAGGATGAAATTGGAATACTTGCTCAATCATTTAATAAGGTAATAGAAGGAATAAAGGAACAGGTTAATATTGTTTTAAAAATAGCAGATGGTGATTTATCATTTAATGTTACACCAAGATCAGATAAAGACATCATGGAAATTTCTTTAGAAAATACAATTGGGAAATTAAATAAAATCTTATTTGAAATCAATGATGCATCTTCGCAAGTGTTTGAAGGCTCAAATCAATTGTCTTATGGCGCACAGGAACTTTCTAACGGTGCCTCAGAACAAGCAAGTACAATTGAAGAACTATCAGCATCAATAAGTGAGGTTTCATCCCAAGTTTATTCAAATAATGAGAATGTAAAACTCGCAGAAAAATATGTCAAAACTGCTGAAAATGAAATAATCAAGAGCAATGAACAAATGCAAAAAATGCTGGTTTCTATGGAAGATATCAATAAGTCTTCTAAAGAAATAGCAAAGATAATTAAAGTAATAGATGACATAGCATTCCAAACTAATATTTTAGCACTTAATGCTGCAGTTGAGGCTGCAAGAGCAGGTTCTGCAGGAAAGGGCTTTGCAGTAGTTGCTGATGAAGTCAGAAATCTTGCATCAAAAAGTGCCGATGCTGCAAATCAAACAACTGCATTGATTCAAAAATCTATTGATACCGTGCAGGCAGGAACAAATATCGCAAAGGATACTGCACAATATCTCAATAAGGTAATAGAAAACACCAATCTTGTAGCAGAAACAATGGATAAAATTGCTCAGTCATCTAATGAACAAGCTAATTCTATCAATCAAATAAATATAGGAATAGAACAAATATC
Organism: Sedimentibacter sp.; assembly: GCA_029256005.1. GTDB lineage: Bacteria > Bacillota > Clostridia > Tissierellales > Sedimentibacteraceae > Sedimentibacter. The sequence continues at coordinate 5,451 of JAQSYS010000004.1, read as the reverse complement.
ATCTGTAGTACAAAATAACTCAGCTTCAGCTGAGGAAAGCGCAGCTGCTTGTGAAGAATTGACAAGTCAGGCAAGCTCATTAAAAGAACAAATTTCAATATTTAAACTTAGCAACGCTTCAGAATGTACAATATAAATAACAATTTTTAAATATAAAAATAAGCAACCGGATTCAGTCCATTTCGGTTGCTTATTTTTGTTACATTTTTAATGTAAATTTACTTCCAACATTTACTGTACTTTCAACTGTAAGTGTATATTTGTGTATGTCTGCAATCCACTTAGCAATACTTAATCCAAGACCTGTTCCGCCTTCACGATGTCTTGCCTTGTCAGCTCTGTAGAAACGATCAAATATTCTGCTTAAATCATTTTTGGCAATTCCTATACCCGTGTCTTCCACAATAAATACTTTTCTTTTGTTTTTATCAGTAAATAAACTTACTGTAACCTTGCCCTTTTCAGTATATTTAACTGCATTATCAACTAATATGACAATAAGTCTACGAACTTTATCATAATCAGCTTTAATCTTTATATTATCCTCAAGGTTTAATTGGAAGTCTAATCCCTTTTTGTTTGCTATAATTCCCATGTTCTGACATACATTTTCAATTACTTCCGTCAATGAAAACTCTGAAATATCTAGTTTCCCTTCATTAGCATCAGCCTTAGCTAAAATTAATAGTTGATCTATAAGTCTCGCCATAACCTTTGTTTCAGAATATGCATTGTCAAGCCACATTTCGTTTTCTACGACAGTACCTTCCTCATCGCTCAAGACTACATCTAAATTGGTTTGAATTACTGTAAGAGGAGTTCTAAGCTCATGAGAAGCATCTGCGACAAATTCCTTTTGCCGTATCCATGCATCTCTCACAGGTTTTAATGCCTGCCCGGTAAACAAATAACTTATAATCAGCAATATTGCCGTACCACTCCAACCGGTTACATAGAGCACAGTTCTTAAAAACGACCAAAGTATATCTTCATTAACTGTATTTTGATAAACCTGTACTGCGCTAGAGCCTTTATCATCTTCAAAATACCTAGTATATATTCTATAATTGAATCGACCTATTTTTTGTAAAACATAGGAATCTTTCTTACCTTTGATGGATTCAACCGCAAGAGGTTGAATTTCATCAGATATCTTTATTTCATCCTCTACAGCGTACACGCGTTCATATTTATCATTATATATAACATAACATGCATCAAGCTTTTGATTCCCCATTAATGCAACTGATGGACCAATTCTTTGAAATACAGTGTTTCCATTGACTCTGAAATCAAATTGGCTTGAATTACGGTATGCATATATTCTTAAAGCCTCAGACTTCATCATTTCCCTGTTGCCGTTTTCAAAAACTATGCGTGTGAAATTATATATCCCCGTAGCAATAAATGCCATGAATAAAATCAGAATTATACCCATGAATGCAGTTAGTCTAAAATGAAGCCTCTTAAACATGTTATTTCTCCTTAAGCATATAACCTACGCCACGAACAGTTTCAATTTTTGCATTTGTATCTTCTAATCTTTTTCTTAAATGATGGACATAAATTTCTATGTTGCTTTCCAATATATCTGCTTCAAGCCCCCAAATTCGGTCTATAATTTGTTCCCTTGTAAAAACCTGCCTTGGCTTTTTAATAAACATTTCCATTAGCATGGCTTCCTTGAGTGGTATTTTATATTCCTCATCATCTATAAACAATAAATAATTTTTAACATCATATTTAATATCTTCAAATTCAAATATTTCACCAACATATTCAGTGCTTTTTCTTCTTGCCAACGCTTTGACTCTTGCTATTAATTCCTTTGTTGCAAAGGGCTTGATAAGATAATCATCAGCACCGTTTTCAAGTCCAAAAACTCTGTCATCAATAGTATCCTTCGCAGTAAGCATGATAACTGGAGTCTTAATTCCGCTTTTTCTTATTGTTTTTAATATTTGAATGCCATCCACACCGGGAAGCATTATATCCAAGACAATTACATCGTATATATCCTTCTCAGAGAGAATCAAACCTTCTTCTCCGTCATTTGCAATATCAACATCTATTTTTTGTTTTGCAAATAAATAACTGAGAGCCTGTGTAATTTTCACTTCATCCTCAACGATTAATATTCTCAAAATTATTCCTCCATTCATAAATACAATTGATAATCTTCCTTATATAATAATTGCATAACCTTAATCTTACATTAATATTTACACTAACCAGACAAAGACGATAATCTTTGTTTTATTCATTATATCATATTAGTAAAAGATGAATTTTGTCAAGAAAAAAAGATGGTATTGATAATCAATCCATCTTCATCTATTATGCTTCAAAGCATAATTATTTATGTTGTTCTATATTGTTGTCTTTATATGTTCAGCAACCTTCTTATCTTCTGACTTAATATGAGTGATAAGCCATCCTGCTACAGAACTATTCACCTTTGCAACAAGCTGAATACTTGTTCCATTTTTTTGATAATCATCAGCTATATCCTTAACAGTTTTCTTAAATGCTTCATGTTTTTCTTTATGAGAATTGTAATTCGGATAGTTTGATTTTATCTGAAGTCTTTCTTCGTCACTGAAATGCTTTATAACATAATCCTGGAGAAATTTTAAAGTCTTTTCAACTTCATTTCTTCCCTTTCCCTGACTGCATGAATCCAATAATGCATTAATTGCATTGATAAGCGATTTATGTTGTTCATCTATTGTAGGATTTCCTGTTTCTAATGTCTTGTCCCAGCTATAAGCCATAATAAGCCTCCTATTATATTACTGCTTGATAGTAATTTATTTTTCCTTTATTAATAAGTTTTTCATATGTTTCTACAGGTTCAGGTTTTGCAAATACAAACCCCTGAGCCATATCACATCCTATATCCCTTAAAAAATCTACCTGCTTCTCTGTTTCAACACCTTCAGATATAACATTCAGATTTAAGTGTTTAGCCATATCTACAATATTGCTTACAATAATCTGAGATTTGTATTCTTCGATATTTTTTAAGAACATTCTATCGAGTTTTAAAGTATCTATGGGCATTTCTTTTAAAAGTCCCAGGCAGGAATATCCTGAGCCGAAATCATCCATTGATATTTCAAAGCCTACATCCCTAATTTTTCTCATGACCTTGAATACTTCATTTTCATTTTCATTGCTGAAAACAACGGATTCGGTAATCTCTATTTCTATGAGGTTATCACATATCAGGTATTTTTTCTTGATTTTGTGATAATCGGAAATGAAATTGCTGTTTAAAAAATGCACCCTGGATAAATTAACTGAAACTGGGACCACATCATATCCAAGATCAATCCACTTCCTTAAATTTATGCACACCTGTTCAAACACATACATATCCAGTTTTACAATAAAACCATTTTTTTCAAAAATCGAAATAAATTTATCAGGACTTAACAATCCAAGTTCCGGATGTTCCCAGCGAACTAAAGCTTCAGCTCCTGATATTTCACCTGTTTTTAAATCAACCTTTGGCTGAAGATATACCTTGAACTCATTTCCTTCTAGAGCTTTATGCATTTCATTTTCAATTCTTTTAGTTTCAATTAAGCTGATTCCTATTTTGTTATCATAGATTGCATAACCGCTTTTATAGCTGTCATCTAAACTTTGCTTTGCAAAATTAGCTCTATCAATGGCTGTCCTTATATCGAGTTCCACATTGTCTATTAGGCAAATTCCAGTTTTGATAACAGGGTTTATGCTCACCTTACTCCAAATACTCATGCTTTCTATTTTATCTGAAACAAAGCATGTTCTTTCGATCAATTCTTCTATACTCTTGTATTCAAATAGTACAAAAAAATTATCTCCGTCTGCTTTGCCTATTATTTCATCTTTAAGATTTTTCCTTAGGGTCTTTCCGATTAGCTGAATTATTTCATCGCCCACCTTGTACCCTACAATGTTATTTACGATAGTAAACTTACTCAAATCATAATGAACCAAAGCATACTTATCTTCTAATTTACTGTTTATAAGCATTTCCGCATCTTTTATGAATCTAAACTTATTTTTTATATTGTATTCAATATCTATATCATCAGCATTTTTTGATTTATTTAACCTTCGAATATATTTTTTGATAAACATAAACTCTTTATTAACAATATAACAAAATCCTAAAATCATTATTATAAATGTAAATATAGAAGCTGTTAAGACAATAATTTGCAATGAAATTTCAGTTTTAGCTACTACCTTAATTGTAACAAATAAAATAAACACAGAAAATAACAATGATATGATAATAAAAGATTTTACAAACGGGAAAAAACCTGAGATGTCATCTCTTTTACTAATCTTATTCACCTCCAACAATAAACGTTTTACTATTACTATCGACTAGCTTAGCAAGAAATTCTGGCATAGTAATATATTTAACTTTTCTAACAAGAAAAGTGCAGCATTACGCTGCACCTTCAATGCTATTAAGTTTAATTTGATTATTGTAATAACTGTAATACACCTTGTGGCTGTTGGTTAGCTTGAGCAAGCATAGCCTGAGCAGCTTGTGTAAGAATGTTATTCTTAGTGTATTCCATCATTTCTTTAGCCATATCAACGTCTCTTATACGAGATTCAGCAGCTGTTAAGTTTTCAGAAGTTACTCCTAAGTTGTTAACAGTGTGCTCTAATCTGTTCTGTAAAGCACCAAGACCAGCTCTTTGTTCTGAAACTAATTTAATAGATTCATCTAATTTTACTAACGCTGCTTGAGCACCAGTTTGTGTTGATAAATCAATAAGTCCTGTTCCGCCAGAAGCAGCTAATCCTAAACCAACTTTACCCATGTCTTTAATGCTTAAAGAAACTCTTTCATATTGTAGGCTACCAGATAATGCAGTGCCTGAAGCATTTGTAACTGTATTTGCACCTATTTGTAATATCAGTTCTGCTGATCCTGTTGCACCTGATGCATCCATTTTACCATTGATTAAATCAATACCATTAAATTTAGTAGAGTCAGCAATTCTGCCTACTTCTTCAACCAATGCATCAACTTCTTTTTGGATACTTTCAAGATCTTCACCTTTGTTTGTTCCGTTAGCAGCTTGTACAGCTAATTCTCTCATTCTTTGAAGAATTGAATGAGTTTCATTTAATCCGCCTTCAGCAGTTTGAATTAAAGAAATACCGTCTTCAGCATTTTTAGAAGCCATTTCCAAACCATTGATTTGTGCTCTCATTTTTTCAGAGATAGCAAGTCCTGCAGCATCATCACCTGCTCTGTTGATTCTGTAGCCTGATGATAATTTTTCTAAGTTTTTACCTGTGTTATTGTTGTTTGTTCCTAATTGTCTTAAAGAGTTCATTGCGTTAAGATTGTGTTGTATTCTCATTTCATTACCTCCATGTAATTTTCTCGGGATCCTTCCCTATTTTTTGGTGTTTCTAATATTTTTATTT
>JAQSYS010000200.1 GCA_029256005.1 Sedimentibacter sp. | reverse complement strand
ATAGTATTGAAACAAATAATAGATGAAATAGGTGGAACAGTAATAGTTTTTGGTACTCCTGCAGAAGAAACCAGCGGAGCAAAAGTTACATATGTTGAAAATCATGAATTTGACATGGTTGATATTGCAATGATGGCTCATCCTGGAAATGACTATGTGAAAAGCGGCACTTCACTAGCATTAGAACCGATACAGTTTGAATTTTTCGGAAAGACTGCTCACGCTGCAGCATCGCCTGATAAAGGTGTCAATGCACTTGATGCTGCAATTCAAACTTTCAATTCAGTTAATGCATTGAGAGAACATTTCAGAAGCGATTCCAGAGTTCACGGAGTAATTTTGGATGGCGGAAAGGCTGCAAATATAGTTCCTGAATATTCAATGAGTCAATTTTATGTTCGTTCAACCTCAAAAACTTATAATCTCGAACTTTTAGAAAAAGTTAAAAATTGTGCACGCGGTGCAGCACTGGCTACCGGATGTGAATTGAAAATAACAAAATTTGAATTTAACTATGACAATATGGTCACAAATCATGTGTTATCAAATGTCTTTAATGAAAAAATATATGAAGTGGCAGGCATTAAAATGAATGAACACCTAGGAGGTTCTGGATCTATTGATGCAGGACAAGTAAGTCAGGTATGCCCTACTATTCATCCGTATTTTGATATAACAAATGATAAAAATATTGTGGCGCATACAAGAGAGATGGCAAACTGCACTTTAACTGACTATGCGAAAGAACAGATGAAAAATACAATTGCTGCATTAGTTCTTACTGCATCAGAAGTTATACAAAATCCAAAATTGTACGAAGAAATAAAATATGAATTTGACCATACTGAAAAATAAAAATTAAATTTTACAAAAAAAAGAATCTCATGCTGAGGCTGAGATTCTTTAACTTTATATTTTAAAAATTTTTACATACTTTATACTAAAGTGTTAAGCCAGTTTATTCCCTCATTTATTTGTCTTTGTACTTCTATAGGAGCAGTGCCGCCATATGATACTCTTCCTCTTACGCAGCCTTCCATGCTTAAATCAGGCAATAAATTTAAATTTAATCTTTCATCAATGGTTTTTAATTCTTCATCACTCAAATCACTAAAATCTTTACTATAATTTTCGCAATATTTCACCATTTTACCTACCATTTCATGAGCCTCTCTGAATGGAATATTGTTTTTTACAAAATATTCTGCCACATCAGTAGCATTTAAAAATCCTTTATTTAAATGTTTATGAATGTTTTCCATGTTAAACTCTGTCTTTTCTATCATTTTTGCTAAAATCAACAAGCTTTTTTTAAGAGTATCCACTGTGTCAAACAAACCTTCCTTGTCCTCTTGGAAATCCTTGTTATATGCTAATGGAGTTCCCTTCATAACTGTCAATAGCTGCACTAAATTACCATAAACTCTTCCTGTCTTGCCTCTTAAAAGCTCTGCCATATCAGGATTTTTCTTTTGAGGCATTATGCTTGAACCGGTACAAAAACTGTCATCAATTGAAATGTAAGAAAATTCCTGTGAATTCCAATATACAAATTCCTCTGCCATACGGCTTATATGCATTATGCAAATAGAAGCTGCACTCATAAACTCCAGTATGTAATCCCTGTCACTTACTGAATCCATTGCATTTTCAGTTACATTTTTAAAGCCTAACAATTCTGATGTCCTGTGTCTATTTATAGGAATTGTTGTTCCTGCGAGGGCACATGAACCAAGAGGATTATAATCTGTTCTTTCATAGGAATCCATGAATCTTTCAATATCTCTTTTAAACATCTGGAAATATGCCATTAAATGAAATCCTATTGTAACAGGCTGTGCATGCTGCATATGTGTAAAACCTACCATGATCTTATCAAAATATTTATCTGCCTTTTCCAAAAGCACAGATTCCATAAATTTTAAATTTTCTAACACTTCTATAATTTCTTTTTTTACATAAAGTCTTGTATCCACAGCTACCTGGTCATTTCTGCTCCTAGCAGTATGAAGTCTTTTACCCGTATCTCCAAGTCTATTTATCAAAATTCCTTCAATAGCCATGTGAATATCTTCATCATGGACATCAAATTCAATTTCTCCCTTTTCAATTTGTGATTTAATATTTCCCAATTCCTGAATTATTCTTTCCTTTTCATCAAAGGTAACTATTCCCTGTTCACTAAGCATGGTTACATGCGCGATGCTACCTTCAATATCACAGTCATATAATCTTTTATCAAAAAATATAGAGGCATTAAATTCCTCAACTATAGACTCCATGCCTTTTTCAAATCTTCCACTCCATAAGTTTGCCATATTTTTAAATCCTTTCTCTATGTAAAATCAAGACTATTTATACATTATTTTGTTTATTATATCATATTTGAACTATTCTACAAGAATTATTTAGCGCAAATTTGATTAACAATAGATTCTACATGTAATGTAGTATACTTAAATTTTGTAAATTATTACTAAACCGAATAAAAACAATTTAATTTTATTTTGAAACAAAAATATCAACTTATAATTCATTTTCTTTATTACGTATAGTTCTTTATTGTATATTTTATGTTTTTATAGTTGCGTATTATAATATTTTATATTATTATAGTAATGTAAATGATAAATATAATAACTAATTGTTATAATTTGCAGTGATGATAAATTGAATAAACTTTGTACTTACCGGAGGCTACATGAATAATAACGTAATTGGGAAAATTGATTTTGTAAATGAAGCTGTTTTAAAATATGAAACAGGCAGTAATGAAAGAATCGAACTGGAAAGAGAATTAGCAAATATGAAAAATTCCTTTATAGAAATTCCTGTGATAATAGGAGAAAAAGAAATCCTAACCGGGAATAAAGGAACTTGTTTTCTACCGCACAATAAAAGCAAAATCATTGGAGAGTACCACAAAGCTTCTGAAAAAGAGGTTGAAATGGCTATTGAAGAAGCTTTAAAAGCAAAGGAAAAATGGGAAAGCTTGGCATGGGAGCCAAGGGCATCGATATTTTTAAGAGCAGCAGAATTAGTTACAGGACCTTGGAGAGCAAAGATTAATGCTGCTACTATGCTAATTCAAAGTAAGACCTATAAGCAGGCAGAAATTGATGCTGCATGTGAGTTAGCTGATTTTTTCAGATTTAATGCAGCATGCTTGCCTCAAATTTATAATGAGCAACCAATGTCTCTGAAAAATATGTGGAATAAAATGGAATATAGACCTATTGAGGGATTCATATATGCAGTTTCACCATTTAATTTTACATCAATTGCAGGCAATTTGCCTGGTGCCCCTGCAATAACAGGTAATGTCGTTTTATGGAAACCAGCATCAGCAGCTGTTTACACCGCATATATAATTTATCAAATACTTAAAGAAGCAGGCCTTCCTGACGGTGTAATTAATTTTATACCAGGTAATGCAGGAGAGGTTAGCGAAATTATATTAAAGAATAAACACTTAAGTGGGATACACTTTACTGGGTCAACTAAAGTGTTTCAAGATATGTGGACTGCAATAGGAAATAATATTACAAATTACAAAACCTTCCCAAGGCTTGTAGGAGAAACAGGAGGCAAAGATTTTATTATTGTTCACAACTCAGCTAACTTAGAATCTGCTTCACAGGGAATTATTGATGGATCATTTGAATATCAAGGACAAAAATGTTCTGCAGCATCTCGCATTTATATTGCAAAAAGTATATGGTCAAGCATGAAGAAAATCATCATTGAAAAAGCTGCAAAAATTAAAGTTGGTGATGTTGAGAGAATTGATACATTTATGGGCGCGGTTATAGATCAGAAATCATTTGACAATATAAAAAACTATATTGATTATGCAAAAATTTCAAATGAAGCAGAAATAATATTCGGAGGTAACTGTGATAACAGTATAGGTTTTTTTGTGGAACCAACTATAATTTTAGCTAACGACCCACATTTTAAAACTATGGAAGAAGAAATTTTCGGACCAGTATTGACAATATATGTATATGATGATGATAAGTTTGATGAAGTTCTTGCTTTAATTGACTCTACATCTGGCTATGCTTTAACAGGTGCAATATTCGCGAGAGACAGGTATGCAATTGATAAAGCTGAAAGTGTCTTAGTTAATGCAGCAGGTAATTTCTATATTAATGACAAACCTACAGGTGCTGTTGTAGGGCAACAACCATTCGGCGGTTCAAGGTTGTCTGGCACAAACGACAAAGCCGGCTCCAAATTAAATCTTATGCGATGGATTAGCCCAAGAGTTATAAAGGAAACATTATAGGATAAATAAGATATTTAAAGAAAACTAAAAGGCAATCTCATTTTTGAGAAA
>JAQSYS010000199.1 GCA_029256005.1 Sedimentibacter sp. | reverse complement strand
AAATTATTTTGAGGTAGAAATGAAGATTGCAATTATTGGATACAGTGGTTCAGGCAAATCTACTTTGGCGAGTCAACTAGGAGATTTTTATAATTGTCCGATTTTGTATTTGGATAAAATTCAATTTGAAGCAAATTGGATAGAGCGAGATAAAGAAACTGCTAAAGGAATGGTAAAAGATTTTTTAGACAATAATGATAACTGGATTATTGATGGCAATTATACAAATCTTTTGAGAGAGAAAAGACTGGAAGAAGCTGATGTTATTATTTTTATGTGTTTTTCTAGGTTAGTATGTTTGTTTCAGGCGTATAAAAGATACAATAAATATAAGGGTAGAACCCGTGAAAGTATGGCTGCTGATTGTAATGAAAAACTTGATTATGAATTTATCAAATGGATTTTATTAGAAGGAAGATCTAAAGCTAAGAAAAAACAATACACTGATACAATTCAAAAATATAGTAACAAAATTGTAGTAATTAAAAACAAGAAGGAAACAGCCTTGTTTTTAGAAAAATTAAAGTAATTCCATATTAACTTTTTATGACAACTAATATATGAAATAATATGTTTGTAAATTATTACTTGCTTTGGAGTGTATAATTAGTTAAAATAAACATCAATATTACAATTTGATTTGTTTAATATGCTATGTGTAATTTAACAATCAGCAAACGAAAGGAAACATAAATTGAATACAGTTGAATATAAGGAAGCCAGGGACGAATTCTTTTTTATAGATGTGAGGAGTCCATCTGAATTTAAGGATGATACAATACCTGGTTCAATTAATATACCTCTTTTAAATGATGAAGAGAGAAAAGAAGTGGGAACGACATTCGTGCAGGTAGGAAAGAACGAAGCAAAAAGACTTGGAGTACAGCTAATATCTCCTAAGATGCCGGATATGTTTGAACAGGTTTTAGATTTAAAATATAAGTATGGCAAAATAGCTGCATTTTGTGCCAGAGGAGGTTACAGGAGCACTTATTTTGCATCTGTATTCAGTTCGATCGGAATACCTATTTATCAGCTTGAAGGCGGTTATAAAAGCTATCGCAGTGAAGTTATAAACATGCTTCCCAAGCTCAATGAAAAGTTTAATTATATATTGGTTAACGGAAATACAGGAGTTGGGAAAACAGATATACTGAAAAGTTTGCAAAAGTTGGGATGTTCAATATTGGACTTAGAAGGAGCAGCGAACCACAGGGGTTCAATTCTAGGAAGTATTGGCTTAGGCAATTGCAATTCTCAAAAGAAATTTGAAACTAACATATACGACCAACTTATGAAAGCAAAGGATCATTTTGTATTTGTTGAAGCTGAAAGCCAAAAAATTGGGAGTGTTACAATACCTAAATTTTTATCAGATAAAATGAGGACGGGAATTCAGATTTTTATCGATGCTGACATAGAGAGCAGAGCCAAAAATCTTAAAAAGGATTATATATTAAATGAAGATTGGAAAGCGGAATCCTTAAAGGCAATGGATAAACTGAATAAATATATATCAAAGGAAAAAATCGAAATATTGAAGAATGAGATTATTTTGGGAAATTTTGAGTTCGTTGCTAAGGAACTTATGGAAAAATATTACGACCCAATGTATAGCTTTAAATCTGGCAAACTAGACTACGCTGGAAGATTTAAAACAAAATCAAGCAGCGACGATACAGCAATTGAAATTATTGAATGGTTCAATAAAATATAAAAAGTTAAATAGAATATTTGCAATTGAGGGAGATTGATAAATCAGTTTCCCTCAATATTCATTTAATTGAAGTTTTGAATTAATAGTTTGAGATATTAATTAATTTTTATACGAATATTCAAATTCTCATTGAATATAAATGCCTTTAGGAGTAAAATATGCTTACATATCAATATTTAGTAATGGTGCATAATAATTTATCAGGAGCATTATATGAAGCAAATGCATGTAGATAACAATGGAATAATAGAAGGCATTATATGGAAGCAACTGCTTATTTTTTTCTTTCCTATGCTTTTCGGAACCTTTTTTCAACAAATGTACAACACAGCGGATGCCATAATAGTTGGTAGATATGTCGGTAAGGAAGCACTGTCTGCCGTAGGTGGTCCGACAGGAGCAATTATCAATATGTTTGTTAACTTTTTCGTTGGCTTGTCAACTGGTGCGACTGTTATAATATCACAATATTATGGTGGCAAGAACGAAGAAGATGTAAGTAAATCTGTTCATACTTCTATTGCATTGGCTATAATAGGAGGTATTGTTATAACAATTGCAGGTGTAGTATCTGCTCCTGTTGTATTGAAGCTTATGGGAACACCTGATGAAATAATGTCTGAATCTTTGATATATTTAAAAATATATTTTATTGGTATGATTCCAATTTTCTTATATAACATGGGTGCTGGAATATTACGTGCAGTAGGGGATTCAAAACGACCCTTGTATTACTTGATAGCAAGTAGCTTCATCAATATTGCTTTGGTTTTATTGTTTGTAGTAGTTTTTAATTTAGGAGTTGGGGGAGCTGCTGTAGGAACGGTTATTGCTCATGTTTCCAGCGCAATATTTGTATACTTGTCCTTAAAGAAAACTAACCAATGTTATAGATTAAACCGAAAATTAATTCGTTTGGACATGGAGATTTTTAACAAAATCATGCAGATAGGGTTACCTGCAGGATTTCAATCATTAATGTATTCCATTTCAAACATTATCATTCAAGCTAACATTAACAGCTTTGGAACAGATACTGTGGCAGCATGGACGGCATATTCTAAGATTGATGGAATATACTGGCTGATTATGGCTTCATTTGGTGTCTCTATAACAACATTTGTCGGGCAGAATTATGGTGCTAAGAAGTACGACAGAGTTAAAAATGGAATTAAAATCTGCTTATTCATGACATTATCTCTATCTGCTTTGATGAGCTTAATACTTTATTTTGGAAGCAATAGTTTTTATTCATTCTTTACTGATGACATGAATGTGATCATAATAGGAGTTGAAATGGTTCATATTATGGTTCCTGCATATTTTACTTATGTTTTTATAGAAATTTATTCAGGTGCGTTAAGAGGGATGGGAAATGCGTTGATGCCCATGGTACTTACAGGCATAGGCGTATGTGCATTTCGAATATTGTGGATTTTTAAAATGCTTCCAGTATGGCACAACATGAAGACCGTCGTTATGAGCTATCCACTTTCTTGGATAGTCACTGCAGCATTTTTCATAATATATTTTAAGTATTATACCAGAAAAAATAAACTATGTGATAATATACAAATTTTCGCGGAATAAGGTATGTGGAAAATATTATAAAGCAAAAGGAACTATTTTGATATAATAGTTCCTTTTGCTTTATAAATTTATTGAGCTTCTATTGTTATTTGTAGTACTTAATTTTAGTTTATCTTAGTGAAGCAGTGACTACTAACTGTTGACCTGGATAAATTAAATACGGAGGAGACAAGTAGTTAAATCTGATTATGTTATCAATAAATGTTCCATATTTTCTGGCTATACTGTAAATTGTATCACCAGAATTTACTGTGTAAACAATAGCTTCTGGAGGTGATAATGGCACCACTACATTTTGACCGGGATAAATCATGTTCATATTAGAAATCTCGTTAAATTTCATTATGTTTTCTATTGTAGTGTTATAATTATATGCAATTTTAAACAGGCTATCTCCAGGCACCACAGTATGGTTTAAAGTACCAAAATATGCAGTTGGCATAAAAATTACTCCTTTATATAAATAATATATATTATGCAAGTTATATTTTTAGGTTAATATTAATCTAAGTTTAAGAACTATTATAGTTTGTTAATTTTAAGTTTAAAATTAGAAATTAAGTTAGTCGAAATTTGTAGTAATTTGATAAAAAGACCTATTTCCAAACACCTTAATAACATTAGTGGTAAGTTAATTAAATAATTAACATAATTTACAAACGTTATCCTATGTGCTATAATTTGCATTGTAGGAATGTTTTTATTTTTACATATAATTAATTAGGAGGGAACAATGAAAAAAGTTTTAAGTATTGTACTATTAGTTACCTTAATTTTTTCTGTTATATCATTCCCAGCGTTAGCAGATGATGCAACTTCATCAGCAACCGTAACATCGGGCGCTACAGCTTCTGCACCTGCTCCAACAACTCCTGCTCCAACGGCTTCTGCACCAGTAAATACTCCTGTTAATGCACCAAGTGCTCCTGCAGGGGAAACATATACAGTAGTTAGTGGAGATGCATTCTGGAAAATAGCCCAAAAATTCAACTTAACAGTTGATCAATTAGCTAAGTTAAATCCACAAATTAAAAATATCAACATAATCCATGTTGGAGATAAAATAATTGTAAATGCTACAGCTACAACT
>JAQSYS010000198.1 GCA_029256005.1 Sedimentibacter sp. | reverse complement strand
GCTTCAATACAATCTATTTCATTATCAATTTGTGCTCTAACTTTGGTTGGTTCTATAGCATCTACTATCAGCATTACACAATATTTTAAAAATTCATCCTGCAATTCTAATGTGTTAACTTTTTCTTCCAAAACTAATAGACCCTTTAATCTTGCTTCTTTAGCAAGTTCTTCAATTGCATCTATATATAAATTGAGATTTATTTTTTCTCTCTTCATGAGAACTTTCATGTTTTGCGGAATATCTTTTAAATATTTAACCGGAACTGACATAATTGTAGCAGATATAGCACCTCCAAATGTAATAAACACACTTGGTATATCAATGAAACTTGATATAACTTGTGACATACTAGAGCCACTTCCTATAATCCCATAAATTACTAATCCGAACCCTGCCAACAGCCCTATCATAAACGATAAATTCATTTTGCACCTCTTTGTTATTCAGATGTTACTCCTCTGATTATTTTCTGATTATATTTAATAACTTTATTAATTAATTCTTCTTTTGTATCTTTAACTAAGTAATACTTTCCTGTAGTCAATGTTATTTTCGTTTCAGGTATGAAATCAATTTTTTCTATTAATGTAGCATTGATTATAAAATTTTCTCCGTTTATACCAACAACTTCAACCATAACTCCTCCTAATTTTTCATAAAAGAATTAATTATTTTCATAATTATTTATGAAAATAATTAATTCTTTTATTTATTTCTGGGCGGGATTTACTCCCGCCCGTAGGATGATGCCGGATCATCCATAAAACTATTTATCTTTTCAAATTAACCAGCTCTTCAAGCATTTGGTCAACTACTGAAATTATCTTTGTGTTTGCTTGATATCCTCTTTGTGTAATAATCATATCAGAAAATTCATTAGCCAAGTCTACGTTAGACATTTCAAGACCACCGGTAATAATTTCTCCTGTGCCCCCCATGCCTGGCTTATTATAGATTGGTGTTCCTGAGTTGTTTCCAGCTCTGTAATATGAATTTCCTTCAAGTACTAAGGCATTTTGATTTGGAATATTAACTACTGGTATAAATCCAATTGTAACAATAGAGTCTAATGCTGCTGCAGAATTTATGTCAGTTGTTGCTTTCAATTTTGTTGCAGTTATTGTACCATCTTTATTTATAGTTATATTTCCATAACTATCAAAATTTTCAATAGTTATAACACCCATATTTGTTGCAGTTGATGGATCTAGTGCAGTTGTATAAGTATTATCACCTGCGCTGTTATCCCAACCTAATACTCGTGATCCGTTTACATCAACTAGATTTCCTTTAGAATCAAAGCCTAATGCACCAAGTCTTGTAAAAAATGTTTCATTACTAGAATTTTTAACTGCCAGGTAGCCTTCACCATTTATATATAAATCTGTCGATTTATTTGTTGGTGAGTATCCAGATATAGTATGTATTGTATCTACTGAACCAACTTGTGCACCATACCCAACCTGTGATGAATTTGTTCCTCCAACAGTGCCTGCAGTTGCTTCACCTGGGTTTTTAATAGTTTGATAATAAATATCCCTAAATGTTGCTCTTTGTGTTTTAAATCCATAAGTATTTACGTTAGCTATGTTGTTACCTATTACGTCCATTTTTGTCTGGTGGCTTCTCATTCCTGAAACACCAGAATAAAGTGCTTTCATCATAATAATTCATTCTCCTTTTTTTTATAGCTGTCTTAAGTTCATCAAAAATTCAGAACTTTAGCCTCCTTAAAAGGACCGGCTATTTTATTACAGCTCCATCGATATTTGTGAATATATTTTCTTTTAAATCTTGGCTGTTTACTGCTGTAACAACCTTATTGTTCATTGTACTTATAATAAAAGCTTGATTTTCAATCATCACAAGTACATTTTTTAAGCCCTTTTCCTTTGCTTGTTCCGCTGCTTCGTTTAGTTTTTCTGTTATACTAGCACTTACATCAATATTTCTTTCTTTAATTCTTTCATTAGCATGCTTTGAGAAAACTACATCATTTTCAACTTTTTCATCTTTTCTTATTTTTTCATTTAATAAATCTTTAAATGCTGCATTAATGTCTTCATTGTTTCTTAAAGCATTTTTTGGTTGAATATTGTTGTTTAGGCTACTTATTTTTTTAATAAAATTTATATCTGCCACTTTATCACCCGCTTACTGTTGTACATCATCGGTCATTGGAATATTTGAATTGATATTTGAATCATTCAATTTATTTATTCCATTTAAAATATCTCCCATCATTTTTAATATAGGGTCTTCTTCTTTCTGCTCTACAGCTTTAATTTCCATTACATTAGAATAGTCAAATTCCATATCATTCACAAACAGTTTTGCTTCTCCGCTGTGTAAGGTAACTTTTTGAACTATGCCTTCTTGCACTTCCAATTCACCATTATTATTGTAATCAGCTACCACTACATTTTTTCCTATAAGTGAAGATACTTGCCCCTGAACTGACATTTTAGTCAGATCCGACATTGCCTGTAATGATGAAAATTGAGCCATTTGAGAAATGAATTCCGTATTTTCCATTGGATTCATTGCATCTTGGTTAGTCATTTGTGCAACCAACAAGTTTAAGAAATCCTGCATGCCTAATGATTCGGTCCCATTCTTATCTTTTAGGCTACTCGTATTATTGCTCGAGTTAACTCCAAAGCTTGAATTATATGCATTTATTTCCATATCTGCCCTCCTATACACTTAACTTTATGTTTCTTAAATTGATAAGCTGCGAAAATATATTGTCATCTTCACTATCATTATTGTCTTCATGATAATAATGGTTGTGGTTGTTTTTTTGTCTTCCTTGCTCGTAATTTTGCTCATCGTGATTAAAACCTTGTTCATTCTTTTGTTCAGAATGGTTAGAATTAAATAACTGATGTTCAATTTGTGATTCGTTAGACTTAACAATAATGTTAATAGATTCTGAAACTTTTCCCAATACCTTAGCTAGCTCATCAGCATTAGATGAAATTAGTTTTTGTGTTTCTTCATTCATTGCCTTAATTTCAACTGTTATTTTATTGTTTTCAAATGTCATTTTAATATCTACCTTGCCCAAGGATATCGGATGCAACTCCATTGTAACATGTTTTGCAGTATTTCCTGGTTCTGGTCCTTCTTCTGTCATAAAAACAATTTTATCTTTTATTTGTGATAATACTTGAGGTTTTAATTGTGATGCTTCATCACTTATCTTTATAATAGTATTTTGTTCTTTAACCAAAGTACTTTCTGCTGCAAGTATTTCTGTTTGTAAATTGGTTTTGTTTTTTTGTCCTTCTATTTGATCCTGTTTTTCTGTAGCAAGTTTTTCATAAGAACTCTCTAATTGAAAAATTTTTCCGACTTCGGTTTCAGCTATTGAAGACTTCACAATCAATTCGTCGTTAATAATATTTCGTATATTCCCATTATCATCGGTTTTTAAAACTTGCTTGTTGTTAAAATTAATATATGGAGTTTTAGAAGCTTGTACATATCCTGTATTTACTATCTCTGATAAATTTTCAGTTTGAAGTTGTGGCTCCGTTTTTATAATGCTTGGGGCTACAATATTTAAATAATTTTGTACTTCAACTAACAAATCAGACTTATTATCTTCTTGTTTATCTTGTTTATCAGAAATAATTTTATTAAATACATCAATATTTGCTGCATTTTCATCACTTGGGTTGTTGGCACTCATATTATTTATGCTTGTGAAAAGCTCAATAAAATTTAAATTCACTCCTGAATTACCTAAAGGGTCTTGAACTTCAGATTTACCTTCTATCATCATAGTTAACATGTTAATAAATGCACTTTTATCTCCACCTGAAAGCTTATTTGTTAAAACAGCATCTTGTGATATATTAGTGAGAAAACTGTTTAAATTCACATTCATATTCACTCTCACCTCCTTTCAATGTTTTTATATTTATATTGCATATTTATTTGTCATGCTTTTGTTAGATACAAATTCTTCAATGAAAATCTCTTCGCTTTTTAAAGATGCTTTTTTATATTTTTCCAATTCATTATCTCTTAACTTTTCAAGGCTAGATATTTCCTTGTTCATATTTATGATTTCATGCCTTTTTGCTTCTATTTTACTAAGTACAATTTCCTTTTCTTTTTCTTTGTTCTCAACTTGCTTCAATATGCTGCTCATTAACGTCTTTTTATAAAACATCTCTCCAACAGAAACTGAAACTGATGATTTTTCTAGAAACTCCTTTTCTATATCTAAGAATTGCGTCATTAAATAGCTTATTGCTGCATCTATAATTTTTATTTCATTATGTAAGCTACTAAGCTCAATCTTAAGGTTTTCTAGTATTTGTCCTTTAATTTCTAAAACTTTTTGTAAAGAAAAGTTAAATTTTTTCAATTTGTACCCTCTTTTTTTATTTTTT
>JAQSYS010000197.1 GCA_029256005.1 Sedimentibacter sp. | reverse complement strand
AGAATTTCAGAGAGAGCTTTTTCTCTTTGTTCAACATTTTCTGATATTATCATTTTACGAACTGAGAAAATACGGCTTTCTTCAAAGAACATATGCTCAGTTCTGCACAGACCGATTCCTTCAGCTCCAAATTTAATAGCTGTTTCAGAATCCTTTGGAGTGTCTGCATTTGTTCTTATACCCAGTTTTCTGAATTCATCTGCCCATTTCATGAGCTTTCCGAAATTTCCTGATATATTTGCTTCAACTGTTCTTAAACTCCCATCGTAAACACTTCCGGTGCTTCCGTCAAGCGAAATATAGTCTCCTTCGTAATATGCTTTTCCATTTACAGACATAACTTTTTTAGATTCATCAACATGAACTGCCTCACAACCTGCTACGCAACATTTTCCCATACCTCTTGCAACTACAGCTGCATGAGATGTCATTCCACCTCTAGATGTCAGGATACCCTTTGCTTTATTCATTCCCTCAATATCTTCAGGAGATGTTTCTTTTCTCACAAGTATTGCAGCTTCACCTTTGTTTGCTGCAGCTACTGCATCGTTAGCGTTAAAGTAAATTTTACCTGTAGCAGCTCCCGGTGATGCAGGCAATCCCTTAGCAATTGGAACTGCTTTCTTTAATTCTTCAGGGTCAAATTTAGGGTGAAGAAGTTGGTCAAGAGATTTAGGGTCAACTCTCATAACTGCTTCCTTTTTAGTGATGAGACCTTCATCAAACATTTCTACTGCTGCTGTTAAAGCAGCTTCTGCTGTTCTTTTTCCTGAACGTGTTTGTAGAAAATATAATTTTCCTTGCTCGATTGTAAATTCAATGTCCTGCATATCTCTGTAATGCTGCTCCAGAATATTAGCTGAATCAATAAACTGTTTATAAATTTCCGGCATAACCTCTTTCAATTTTTCAATTTCAAGTGGAGTTCTGATCCCGGCAACAACATCCTCACCTTGAGCGTTTATCAAAAATTCTCCGAACACCTTTTTTTCGCCAGTGGAAGGATTTCTAGTAAATGCTACACCTGTGCCTGAGGTATCACCCATATTTCCAAAAACCATTGATTGTACATTTACGGCTGTTCCTATGTTATGAGGAATTTCATATAAATTTCTGTATGTAATTGCTCTTGGGTTGTTCCATGATCTGAATACTGCTTCTACTGCCATTAAAAGCTGAGTTTCTGGATCCTGAGGAAATTCTTTATTTGTTTCTTCCTTGTATATATTTTTGAATTCATTTGCAATAAATTTCAAATCTTCTGCAGTTAATTCTGTATCATATTTATATCCGTACTTTTCCTTTGTGTTTTCAAGTATGTTGTCAAATTTATGTTTTGATATTCCCAAAACTACATCACCAAACATCTGGATGAATCTTCTGTAGCTATCATAAGAAAAACGAAGATTACCTGTCTTTACTGCCATGCCTTCAACAGTATTATCATTTAAACCTAGATTTAATATGGTGTCCATCATTCCCGGCATAGAAAACTTAGCTCCTGAACGAACAGATACCAAAAGCGGATTATCAACATCACCGAATAATTTTCCTGTTTGTTGTTCCAGAATTTGTAAAGATGATTTTATTTGATTGATTATTTCATCTGATAGTCTTTCTCCTTGAACATAAAAATCTGTACAGGCTTCTGTTGTTACTGTCAATCCTGGAGGCACCGGAAGGCCGATATTTGTCATTTCACACAAATTAGCACCTTTTCCTCCTAATAAATCTTTTTGTGAAGCACTGCCTTCTTTAAATAAATAAACCCATTTCTTGTTCATAATTTCCTCCATTATAAATACTATAATCTGATTGTTTATTCTTCTTAAAGTTAAACTGCTTCTTTTGTTTTGCAGCTTAGAATATACTTGGTGATTTTACATAGTTATTATAATGATATAACATTAGCAAAAAAAAGTACAGTATATTTTTTCAAATGCATTTACGTTTTGACTTATTTATATAAACAATATATAATTAGACTTGATTATAAAGTCGGTTAATGAGAGGGAATAATGATTTATTTAGACAAAATAAATTCACCACAGGATTTGCGAAAGTTAAATATAAATGAGATAAAGCTATTAAGCGCTGAGCTTAGAGAATACATATTAGAAAGTGTATCAAAAACAGGAGGACATCTGGCTTCAAATTTAGGGGTGGTTGAATTAACAATCGCTCTTCATTATGCATTGAACACGCCTGAAGACAAAATTGTATGGGATGTTGGACATCAATCATATATTCATAAAATTCTTACAGGCAGAAAAAATCAAATGTCAACTTTAAGACAGCATAATGGTTTAAGCGGATTTCCTAAACGAGCAGAGAGTATATATGATGCATTTGATACAGGACACAGCAGTACTTCAATTTCTGCGGCAATAGGTATGGCACGTGCAAGAGATTTAAAAAAAGAAAATTATGAGGTTGTTGCAGTTATTGGTGATGGAGCTCTTACGGGTGGCATGGCTTTTGAAGCATTGAATGATGCAGGAAGAAGCAATACAAAGCTTATAATTGTATTAAATGACAATGAAATGTCTATATCGCCTAATGTTGGAGGACTTTCTCACTATTTGCGCAAGGTTAGAACAGATTCAAGATACATTACAACAAAAAGGGATGTTGAAAAGTTATTAAATGGTTTTCCGTTAGGCGGAAGAAAGATTAAATCCTTTTTAAAAAGAGCTAAGGATGGAATCAAAAAAATGGTTGTACCTGGAATGTTGTTTGAGGAGTTGGGCTTGACGTATATGGGACCTATAGATGGTCATAACATCGAGGCTCTACTTGAATCTTTTAAGGATGCTAAAAATATTGATGGACCGCTTATTATGCATGTTATTACAAAAAAGGGCAAGGGTTACAAGTATGCTGAAGAGAGACCTAATGAATATCATGGAGTTTCAGCATTTGATGTTGCAACAGGACAAAATCTAAAAAGCTCAACAATACCATCTTATTCTGAGGTCTTCGGAGAAAAGATTACTGAAATTGCAGGTAAAAATAAAAATGTTGTTACAATTACAGCTGCTATGACCGATGGAACAGGCTTGAATGGTTTTGCGAAAAAATATCCTAACAGAATTTTTGATGCCGGTATAGCAGAGCAGCATGCTGTTACAATGGCAGCAGGCCTTGCAGTAAACGGAATAGTGCCGGTGGTTGCATTATATTCATCATTTTTGCAGAGAGCATATGACCAGATTATACACGATGTAGCACTGCAGAATCTTCATGTTGTTTTAGCTGTGGACAGGGCTGGTTTGGTTGGCAATGACGGTGAAACACATCAAGGAGTTTTTGATGAAGCATTTTTAATACAAATACCTAATATGACTATAATAGCTCCGGCTGATTATAGAGAATTTGAAAATATGATTGAATTTGCAGTTAATGAACACAATGGACCAATTGCAATTAGATACCCAAGGGGAAATTCAAAGGGCAATATAGATAAAAGCGATACTGCTATAGAAAAAGGAAAAGGTGTTGTTATACAAGAAGGCAAGGACATAACGCTGATTGCATCAGGCAGTATGGTCAAAACAGTAATTAAGGTAAGAGAAATTCTAAAAAAAATAGATTTTGACGCTGAGGTTTTGAACTTAAGATTTACTAAACCATTGGACGAAGAGTTGATTTTAAAATCAGTTAATAAAACTAAAAAAGCTGTTATAATAAATGAAGGACCTCTATACGGAACAGCTAAGATTATTAAAGACGTTATCCCAAATTCAGTAGATGTAATTTTAAAAACACTTCCTGATAACTTTATAAAGCATGGTTCAGTGGAAGAGTTGTTAATTGAAAATAAGTTAGATTCGCAAAGTATAGCAGAAGAAATAATTGAAAGGTGGAGAAAACAATGATGCCCATAATTGGTGTTACAATATGGAAGGAATTGAATGACAACAATGTTTACCAAAAGGTTAATGAAGCAAATCTTAATTCTATTTCTCACAATGGTGGTATTCCAATCATGCTTCCAATTACAAATAATGAAGCAATAATTGATAAGTATCTGGAAATGGTTGATGGAATATTTTTTACCGGAGGAGAAGATATTAATCCTCTTATTTTTGGGGAAGAACCTATAAATGGACTTGGGAATATTGAATATGACAGAGATGATTTTGAGGTAAGGTTGTATAAAAAGGCAGCCGAAATAAATATGCCGATGCTCGGGATATGTAGAGGAATGCAGCTTATGAATGTTGCTGAAGGAGGAGGGACTGTATATCAGGACATATATAGTCAAAGACCAAGTACAAACAATCATTCTCCAAAATTCACTTTTGGCTGCAATGAGTATCACAGCATATTAATAGAGGAAGATTCAAAAATTTATCAAATATTTAAAACTAAGGAAATAAAAACAAACTCATATCACCACCAGGCTGTAAGAGATATTGCTGATGGTTATAAAGCTACAGCCTTTGCAAAGGATGGAATTGTGGAGTG
>JAQSYS010000196.1 GCA_029256005.1 Sedimentibacter sp. | reverse complement strand
TTCCGGAGCAATACAGCACTTGGCTGGAATGGAAGAATCTGATTACATCATAGCAATCAACAAGGATGCAACAGCTCCTATATTTGATGTAGCTGACGTTGGAATAGTTGGAGACATATTCAAAGTAGTACCTCTTCTCATTGAACAGTTAAAACAAGAAAAGAACAAAGAAGATAAATAACAAAATGGTGAACAGGATTCCTGTTCACCATTTTTTCTATTTTATCTATATATCAATTCCATATTTTTTTAATTTGTTATACAGGCTGCTGCGGTCAATACCTAGCAATTTTGCTGCATTGGATTTATTGCCCTTTGCTTCAATGAGAGTTTTAATAATTTTTTCTTTTTCAATTTCAGCTGTTGCATCATTGAGTGAACTATTGTTTAAGAGCTGTTTATTAGTTTCATCACTTTTTTTATATATTCTTGACAATAAGAAATCAAAATGTTCTAATTTCAATGAACCTTTTCCAGCTGCAATGCATGCACGTTCAAGCACATGCTTCAATTCTCTCACATTTCCTGTCCATGCGTACTGATAAAACAAAGCATAAACATCATTTTTAATATATGTTACTTCCAATCCATGAGATTTATTAAATTCCTCTATAAAATATTTGCATAGAAGAGGAATATCTTCAGGGCGTTCTCTAAGAGGCGGGATGTTTATTTCTACAACATTTATTCTGTAGAATAAATCCCTTCTGAACAATCCCTTTTCTACTTGTTCTTCAATATTTTGATTTGTGCAGCAAATGACCCGTACATCAATTTTTATTGTTTTTAAACCGCCTACACGCTCCAATTCACCTTCCTGAAGAACTCTCAACAATTTAGACTGCAAACTTAAAGGCATTTCACCGATTTCATCAAGCAGGATAGTGCCATTATTTGCAAGTTCAAACTTTCCAATTTTACCATCTTTGGAAGCACCGGAAAATGATCCCGGTTCATAACCGAAAAGTTCTGACTCCAATAAATCTTTTGGAATGGCAGCACAGTTTATTTTTACAAAATTATTGTTTCGCCTGTTGCTTAACTCATGAACAGCATTTGAGAAAACCTCTTTGCCCGTACCTGTTTCTCCTGTAATTAAAAATGACAAATCTGATTTTGCAAATCTTTCAATTGTATCTTTAATTATCATGATTGATTTGGAATCGCTTACAATATTGTTTAAGTGATGATGGGGTTTTCCAGATAATTCTGAAATTTTCTTTTTATATTCCAGATTTTCTTTTTGCAGTTCTTTTATATGTTGGTTTAATATTGAAACTTCATTTAAATTATAGAATGTAGCAGTGCTTATTACACCATAAAGTATGTCATTTTCTATAATTGGTATTCTGTTGCACACAACAGTCTGGCCGTTTTTAAGTGTAAATAAGTGACCTATGTCTTCCTTTCTAGTTTTGATGATTCTAGGAATCTCAGAATTAGGTATAATATCTTGAATATTTTTACCTAGGAAGTCTTCTTCTTTAATGTTAAGCAATTCCTGATAATTTTTACTTATAAAAACTACAATTCCCTTTTCATCGGTAATGATGGCATAATACATACATCTAAGAGCTTTATTCAATATATTTTGAAGTTTTTCGTCTTTATTATTTTTTTGCATCATTATCCTCCTGAACAGCATAATAAGTATAGCATATCTTTTTATATGGTTCCATATAAAAAAGATATTCCAAAAATTTAATAGAAGTTTGGAAATATCTTTTCTTAAATTTAAACTTTATTTATTTGGTTGGAAGAACAAGTGCTTCACCTGCCGTAACAATTATTCCATCTTGGTTTGTGCAATAAGTTTTTAAAGCTACTCTGTTCTTATCAGGAAATATTTCTATTACTTCTGCAGTTGCTGTGATTGTATCGCCAAAACGAACAGGAGCTAAAAAATTCAACGTCTGTTGTGAATATATAGTACCCGGTCCAGGAAGCTGAACACCTATTACAGCAGAAATTAAAGAAGCAGACAACATTCCGTGTGCAATTCTTCCTTTAAAAAATGTGTCTTTTGCAAAACTTTCGTTTAAGTGTGCAGGATTAATGTCTCCGCTTATTCCGGCAAATAAATAAACGTCTGTTTCTGTAATTGTTTTTGTGTAGGATGCCTTTTGCCCAACCGTCAACTCGTTAATCTTTAAACCTAACATTTAGACCTCCACTGAAATAACTCTAATTATGATTAAAATACTTTTCTTGTAAGGCCATAAATCTGGCGAGCTTCATCAGGAGTGGCAGCTTCAAAACCAGCTTCTTCAAGGAGTCTTTTGGCTCTTGCAACAAACTGAGCATTAGAGTCAGCAGGTACACCCTTCTTATACATTACATTGTCTTCCATTCCTACACGCAGATGTCCTCCCATGGCAATTGTTGCCATCATTATTGGCATGTGGCCGCTTCCGATGCCGCATCCTGACCAGGTGGAACCATCAGGAATTAAGCTTTTTAGAAAAACCAGATTTTCTACAGAATTTGGTAGTCCTCCAGGTGCTCCAAGTACAAATTGAAAGTGGAGAGGTGCTTTTAGTACGCCTTTTTTCAAGTAATACAGCGCGTTATGGACCATACCGCCATCAAATATTTCAATTTCAGGTTTTATATTTGATTCTTGCAGTGCAAGTCCTAACTTTTCCAAAAATCTCGGATGATTTTCAAAAATAGTTCTGTGCTGCCAGTTTAATGTGCCTGCATCATATGAAGCCATTTCAGGCAGAAGCTGCTGCAAAGGATAGATTCTTTCTTCATCACCAAAGCCTACACTTCCTGAACTTGTAATATTAATGCATACATCGCAGTCTTTTTTTGCTCTGATCAAATCAATTGTTTCTTTATATTTAGTAAAATCAGTAGATGGTGAACCATCATCATTTCTTACATGTATGTGTGCTATGGCAGCACCTGCTTTCCATGATTCATATACGTCATCCGCAATTTCTTGCGGAGTTATTGACAGGTTAGGATTATCTTCTCTTGTAGGCCATGATCCTGTAATTGCTACAGAAATTACTCTTTTATTATTTAAATCACTCATTTTATATCCTCCATAAATATTTGTTAATAATATATTAGCAATCTTTGTGCCAACATACTTTTTGACATAAACATGCGGAAAACAGCAAACTAAAGATTGTAATGTGTAGAAAATTTAATCAATTGTTTGTGGAAAATGTAGATATTATAATCAATATAAATGATGTTATTTCTGCAAATGAGCAAAATACATATGTGTGCTTGTTGGCATGATTATTGCTCTACATATTATCGCATTAGAATTATAGCCAAAATGTTCAGGAGGAAAGTATAATGAGAATAGCAATTTTTGGTTGTGGAGCAATGGGAACTGTATTGGGAGCATTTTTGAATAAAAATGGACTTGAAGTTACATTGATTGACAGCTATGCAGATCATGTTAAGGCTCTTAATGAAAAAGGAGCTCACATAATAGGCTGCGCAGATTTTACAGTGCCGGTGAAAGCAATCACACCAGAACAAATGGAAGGGATTTATGATATAGTATTTCTGTTTACAAAACAAACAGCAAATGCTGAAGCTCTTCCACATCTTAAACAATTTCTAAAGGATGACAGCGTTGTTTGTACACTGCAAAATGGTGTTCCTGAATACAGTGTATCGGACTATATAGGAGGAGACAGAACTGTTGGGGGAACAGTATTGTGGGGAGCAACTTTTATAAGTCCAGGCGTTTCTGAGGTTACACAGGATGTTACTTCAGGAGATAATTTATTTGACATAGGTGAAATTGACGGTAAAATAACAGACAGAATTCAAAAAGTGGCAGCAGTTCTTGAACATATGGGCCCTGCATGTATAGTTGAAAATTTAATGGGAGCACGTTGGTCTAAATTGATTTTAAACAGCTGTATGAGTGGGATGTCTGCTGTTACAGGTTCTGTTTTTGGAGATGTTCTGGATAATCCAAAGGCAAGTACATGTTTAAGCTATATTGCAAACGATATTGTAAGTGTATGTGAAGCAGCAAAAATTAAACTTGAAGATGTTATGGGTATGGATATGAGAGATTTCGGTAAAGTTGATACTAAGGAAAATTTTGAGTATTCCCAAAAATGTTTCAGAAAATTCTATGCAGATAAAAGAACAGCAAAAGCAAGCATGCTTCAGGATTTAGAAAAGGGCAAAAAGACTGAAGTAGATATGATTAATGGATTTGTTGTAGAACAGGGGAAAAAATATGAAATTCCGACACCATATAATGATATTGCAGTAAAAATCATCAAGGGTATAGAAAATAATGAACTTCCATTAAGTATGGATAATCTCAAATTCTTCGATTTACCCGAATTAAAGTAATTATAAAGATAGAATAATCATTTTGAGTAATTATTATATAAAAAAATAAAAGGAGATATAATTATGAACGCATTAGCTATTATTGGACTTATTTTAGCGGTACTAGTGCTTGGTGTTGGAGCTTACAAAGGCTTAGGTGCACTTACT
>JAQSYS010000195.1 GCA_029256005.1 Sedimentibacter sp. | reverse complement strand
GATAAGTTTAGGGGTTTGTTTTTGGATGGGAAGAATTAATCTATGAAAAAGAGGAATGTCAGAAAAAGAAACGATAATGAGTATAATTAATAATGATTGACAAGAAAATCATAACATGATAAAATATGAACGAATAAAATAATATTCATTCATAACCATTGTATATATGAACTGTAAATAATATGTCCAAGATTTTGAGCATGAACAAAAAAATAAGGAAATTTATTTAAAATACATAAATGCAAATATATTTTACCAGCGAATGAGTACTGATATGTTAGAGGTATATCATGGAAGATAAAAGAACAATTATTTATGAAACTGCAAAGGAATTTTTCAGTTTAAAAGGGTTTAAAGATACTAATATTTCTGAGATTACTAAAAAGGCTGGAATGGCAGTAGGCACTTTTTATAATTACTATCCCTCTAAGGAAAAGCTGTTTATGGATATATTTTTGGAGGAAAATGTAAAACTTAAAAATTCTTGTTTTCAATCGCTTGATTTAAAGCAAAATCCGATGGCTGTGGTACAACAAATGCTTAAACTCAATATGGAGGGAATAAGGGCGAATCCCATTTTAAGAGAGTGGTACAACAAAGGTGTTTTTGAGAAACTGCAACAAACTTATCGTGAAGAAAACGGAATCGAAGCAGTAGATTTTCTTTATGACAGCTTTCTTGATCTTGTTACCTTGTGGCAGGCGCAAGGCAAAATGAGAAAAGATATTGACCGCAAAATGATTATGATGATTTTTGCGGCAATTATAAATGTCGATACACATAAAGAGGAAATAGGAATTGAGTATTTTCCGGAACTTTTGGTGTATATGACTGAACTTATTATGAAAAGCCTGATGGATTGCTCTGAATAAACACATTCTATGCAAATTCTTTACCAGCAAAATGAATGAATTTACATATATTCATTCAATTAAAGGAGGATAATTTTATGAATCAACAACCCTTAAACCTTATTAAACCAAAGAGTATTCATATTGAAGTCACTGAAAATGGTATTTTAATCTCTAATGTGCGTATTCCTTATTTCATTGTTCAGAAGGGATTAAAGCTCGGGCAGATTATTAATAACAAAAGAAGCGATAAAAATGAACTTGATAGACTCAAAGATGTTGACATGGATGTTATTATAGAATATCTAAACAATGGGGAAATATCATTGCCTTGTCTGTTGATAGAAGTTGACGAGCCAGACAAAAACGAGCATATAAAAATTACATTGGAATAAGGAAATTAATACATGTTATATGAAGATTGGAGGGGATGTAAATGGCATATTCTAAAATGGGCGGAAGGAAGGTCAAAATCTGGCTTATACTTTTGATTATCATAGGTGTAGTGGTATCTGGAACTTTGATTGCACTTCTAGCGGATGCCCCGGAACGTCGAGAACTTCAAACAATTGCCATTGGGAATATCGACTTCACAAAGCTACAGGACGGAACCTATGTTGGGGAATACGCTGGAACTAAAGGAAGTTCAAGAAATGCGACAGTTAAAGTCACCATATTAGACGGTCAAATTTCAGGGATAAACATACTTAAAGGCGCATTGGACAGTGACAGGCGCCCTGCAGAATTAACAGGCGGGATGACGATAGAAGATTTGTTCGAGAGAGTGGTGAAATCAGAATCATTACAAGTGGATGTAATAAGCGGAGCTACTCTTACATCCAAAGCCCACCTGAAAGCATTGGAAAATGCGCTGAAACAAGCGCAGAAGCAATAATTAATAATAAAGGAGGAATTTGATGAAGATAGCGATTATTTCTTTTTCGTATACTGGCAATAACAGCAGACTTGCAGAATGTGTAGCAAGACAACTATCAGCAGAACACATAAAAATATTGCCGCAAAATTCCGTAACATTCGGAACAATTGCAATGGACATGATTTTTAATAGAACTCCAAAAGTACATCCAGCTCCAGATATTCTCAGCAAATATGATTTAATGCTCTTTTTTGCCCCTGTTTGGATGGGTCACGTAGCTTCTCCAATTAGACAATATTTAAAGTACTTGAAATCAAACCAGAAGCAATATGCCTTTCTATCTATTAGCGGAGGAGCAGATGGGGCCAATACTAAACTTCTTAATGATCTAGTTAAAAGAACTGGTACAAAACCTATTTTTATTGTAGATCATCATATTAAAGATTTACTGTCATCAGACACAGTGTCTACACGCAAGGATACTTCGGATTATCTAATTAATGAAGCTGAAGTAAATCGGCTTTCTGAGCTAACAATGAAAGAGATAAAAAAGTTTACATCACCATAGGGGTACTAAAGAGTATTTTTTAGAAATATACCCTTTCACCAAGGGGGTACTAGATACCTACGACATCATTAGTGTACTCTCAAGGCATGTGGAGACAGTAGTTAAGTTAAAAAATAATAGAACTTAGTAATATCAATGGTTTAAGCCATTGAGTGTATAGATTACATTCAATGGCTTTCAATTTGTGGGAACATGTCCATAGAAATTGGTAAGATAAAAAAAGAATTTGTAGTATCTCCTTAACAATATATTTTACAAGGTGGAAAAATTGTTTGAAAAAGGAGGAGGAAAATAAATTTGAAATTACCTATTGACTCTCACATTATGGTATACTCTAAAATAAAGATGAGCTCAAAAATACACATATGTGTGAGGAAATAAAAATGTTAAGAATAGGTGATTTTTCAAAACTATCAAGGATTAGTATACGAATGCTGCGGCATTATGATGAAATAGGTTTGCTTATCCCAAAGGCAACTGATAGCTTCACTGGATACCGCCACTATGGTGAAGACCAACTACCAACAGCAGGTAGGATTACATCTTTAAAGGATATGGGGTTTAGCCTTTCTACAATTGGAGAAATTCTGAAAAGCTATGATAACCCACAGTCACTGGCTAAATTCTTGGCGATAAAACAGAGAGAAGTTTTAGCAGAAGCTGAAGAAATAAACCGTCGTTTACTTTTCCTTGACACAGCAATTGAAAGGCTGAGAAAGGACGAAACTGCTATGAATTATAATGTATCTTTAAAAACTTTACCCGAGCGATATGTTGCAAGCGTAAGAAAAATAATTCCTTCTTATGAGCAAGAAGGGATGTTATGGAGTATCTTAATGCAGGAAACTGCAATGCTTAAAATGCAGGATAGTGATCCCTGTTACACCATGGCTATCTTCCATGATAGAGAGTACAAGGAGTCTGATGTGGACGTTGAGGTTCAGAAATCCGTTAAAGGTAGATATTCTAACACAGAAAGTGTCGTGTTTAAGACAGAACCTGCTGTAGAAATTGCTTCTGCAACTTTCAAAGGTGGGTACGAAAAAACAAGCGAAGTAAATGAGGCAGTTGCCAACTGGGTACAGGATAACGGATATATCTTTACAGGATTGGCATTCAATATTTATCATGTTAGCCCTCATGAAACACAAAATCCTGATGAATATGTAACTGAGGTTTGCTATCCAGTTAAAAAGAAATAATGTAATTGTGAAGATGCCGTCTGCTGAAAATGTAGGCGGCATTTAATAGATTAATCAACTTCTTTTACATAGGATAATCCGAATATTCATATGTCTTGCAGATTTTTCAATATATCTATAATAGTTTCCACTTAACAATTTTAGTAGTTGTCTTATATCATCAAGATTTATACTGAATTGAGATCTTAACTTATTACCCCACTCTGACTCTGAAGATGGAGCAGCAATAATTATATTATTTAGAATTAAGATTAACTGAGGTAAGAAAACAATAAGTTTCTTTATTGCATGTAGTATAAATTAGGGAGCAAATGATAAATATAAAAAAGAGCAGGATGTTTTACCACTGCTCTTAATGTATAAATTTGAATATTTATTTGTAGTTTTAAAACTGATATTATAAATTTCATCAATACAAGATTCACAGTAACTTAATTAGCTCTTCTAACTTTATAGATAAAGTTTTTGCAAGCTCAAAATCAGTGTTTTTTAAAGCTAATGCTATTTCTGTTTCCACGGATTTTTTCTTTTGTTCAATTTCTAAATAGTCTTTATCAAAATGTTTGGCATAAATCATCTGTCTGAATTTTCTCATACTCATTTTTCTAATTGTCTTATCTTCAATCATTAAAACATAATCCATACAGTTTACTATAAAATTGTAATCATGAGAAATCATTAAAATTGCACCGTTATAGTTTTCTATGGCCTTTTCAAGTGCTATTTGTGCATAGGTGTCTAAATGACTTGTAGGTTCATCGAGAAGCAACAAACTCGCTTTACTAGCTGAAACTTTAGCCAATTGCAGTATATTTTTTTCTCCACCAGATAAAGATCCTATCTTTTGATTAATTAGTTTATCATTAAAACAATAATTTGAAAGATATGATTTAATTTCTTGATAAGTTTCAAATCCAACATCTGCAAACTCTTCAAGTATTGTATTGCTTTCGTTTAGTATTTCTCCTTGATTTTGAGATAAATAAGCAACTTTAACATCAC
>JAQSYS010000194.1 GCA_029256005.1 Sedimentibacter sp. | reverse complement strand
CGCCATCTCTTTTTATTTCTCCTTGACCTAATCTTCCATCTCCAATGTTTGTTATTAATGTTACTAGTTGTCCAACTACTCCACCATTTGGAGCAATATCTTCATAGTCCTTCTTAAAGAGTTTCTTAAGTGGCTTTGTTATTACCTTAGTAATTAATAAGCTAATTATAAAGATCGGAATTAACATTAAACCATTTATAAAACCTCCTGGTGTTATTGGAAGTCT
Organism: Sedimentibacter sp.; assembly: GCA_029256005.1. Classification (GTDB taxonomy): domain Bacteria; phylum Bacillota; class Clostridia; order Tissierellales; family Sedimentibacteraceae; genus Sedimentibacter. The sequence goes on along the minus strand of JAQSYS010000194.1, from coordinate 4,279 downwards.
ATATAACATCATTGATAAAATCCAAAATATAAAGGATAAAATACTAAAAAACACCATAAAAGGTATATCTCTTAAGTTTAGAAAAACTAATATTCCTTGAAAAACATCAGCATCAACGTCTACGTCAAAATCAAACTCAAATAAATCAAAGTCAAAGACGCCAATAATTACAGTTATCCAGTAAAATAAAACTAATCCTAATAGCACTGTAGGTATAATATTTACACCTTTTACAGCATTATTTATTAACTCACTCATTTTCCCTCCCCCCTCATATGTAAATTTTATCATTTTTTAACATTAACAACAATAGATAACATATTAGGTATAAACCTATTATATAAAAATATAAATGGTCATCTGATTTACACTCAAATTTTATTAGGGTGTATTCAAATGACCTTTATAGTATATATTTACTTTTTATACTGAATTTTATTTAAGTATAAGTTTCTTTAGGATTAAGCTCCTTCGACCAAATCACGTCTGCGATATCCAATATAACCAGATAGCATAAGAGCTGAACTAATAACTGTCATACTAATAAAGATTACTCCATCAAATTTATCTACAGGCATTCTTGGAATCCAACTTTGAACTGCTGTTTTTGAAAACCATTCTGGCAAATCTAAAATCCCACCAAAATAGTTTAATGCAAAAGAATATCCAAGGTATACATAAATAACTTTACCTAGTTTTGGTGCAAATCCTAAAGCAAAAGCTGCAAGCCCAATAAAGAATAACACTGAAGGCAGAAAGTTAAAACCTGCGGATAAAAAATCGCTTATACTCATTGATGAGTTTTCACCCATCACAGAAATCGCTGTTCCTCCAAGACTGATTGAAGCTAGAAAAATTCCAACTATTCCAGCTAAAATTGACAAAAAAACATTAGTCCAATAGATTTTAGCTCGAGTTACTTTTGTTGAGTAAAGCTGGCTTAAATGCATTTTTACTTCCTCTGAAAAAAGTTTATTAACTATAACGATTGGTAAAATGGACACTAGTCCAATCATTACCATTATAATTGTTCCAGTAAATGATTCTTCAATTGAAAAACCTGACAGTGTAAACATTTGACTAATTATTTCATTACTTCCTATGAAAGTTTGCATATCTCCATAAATGGAACCATAAGCTGCTCCCATAATTACAAAAGCAATTAACCAGCTAATCATTACACCTTTGTTAAGCTTGATAAACAAACCAGGTACTGACAACAATGATTTTTTAGCGGTTGCTCGCCCGCCTCTTTCAGGCAAGTACCCAGCTCCCATATCACGACCTCCTTCAAGTGCAAATGAAATAATCACCACGAGTATACTGAAGGCTACAGACAAAATCAGAGGCAGCCAATTATTTTCAGTAAAGGGATAAGTCAAATAAGTCCATCCCATAGGATTGATCATTGAGAGCCCAACATTTGACAAGTCTGTCCCAGCACGAAGAATATATAGTAAACCTACGATTCCAAGAGTTGACCCAGTGGCACTAGATGAAGTTGGCATAATTTGTGACATAGCTAATGCAATGGCAGCACCTATAATACCAGCCATACCAATTGACCCTGCAAACAAGAATGAACCTTCAGCTGAAATTGTATCTGCACCAAAGCTAATCATAACTCCTCCAGTAAAAAGAGCTAATAGAACATTTATAACTAATATTTCAGTAATCACAGCGAGAGAATTAGCTTGACGCCCTACTTGGAAGGAACGAACCAATTCAGTAAGTCCTTGTTCTTCTTCCTTACGAGTATGACTCACAACATGTAAAGCAGCAATGATCATAGCAAATAGAGCACAAAATAGTAGCATTTCATTAGCATACATTGCACCTAAAGTATATTCAATTGCTGTTTCTACAGGTGTTGGACCAACCATTGAAATCATGGCAGGATTTTTCATAGTTTCATACATTCCTATCAAACCTTGACCTTTGCTGATTTCTACAAATGCAGGAACAAAGCCACCTGAAAATAAGCCTAAACCCAAAATCCAAAAAATAATTTTTTTCCAATCACGTTTAAGATACTGAAGAAACAGTACATTCCAACGTGCAAATTTTTCTTTCATAATATTTCCTCCATTCAACTCCTAGACTTCATAGTGACGCATGAATAAGTCTTCAAGCGTTGGCGGTACACATTCAAACTTTTTAACACCTAATTTTGCCGCTTCAGATAAAATATCATTTATGAATTCATTATCAGCAGAGAAGGTAGCTTGATTATCTTTTTGTTTGAAATCATGGACACCTTTAACTGACCTCATCTTATCTACATTCCCTTGAGTCTCTAACGTAACAGTAGAACGAGTTAAGTGGCGTAATTCATCCAAAGTTCCAGTTTCAACAATCTTCCCTTGGCGAATGATAACTACTTTATCTGCTAAACGTTCGACTTCACTTAGAATATGAGAAGATAATAAAATTGCTTTTCCTGCACGTTTTATTTTTTCGACCTCTTCTTGGAAGACAGCTTCCATCAAAGGATCGAGACCCGAAGTAGGTTCATCGAAAATATATAAATCAGAATCAACTGACAAGGCTGCAATTAACCCAACTTTTTGACGGTTTCCCTTTGAATAGCCTTTTGCCTTCTTTTTAGGATCCAATTCAAATCGGTTAATTAAATAGTCTCGTTTATTTTTGTCTCCTCCACCATGTAATTTAATGAATAAATCAATTATTTCTCCACCAGTTAAATTTCCCCAAAGAGCCACATCTCCAGGAACATAAGAAATTCGTTTATGAATTTCAAGACTTTCTTTCCAGACATCCTTGCCAAAAATTTTTACATCCCCGGCATTACGATTAATAATTCCAAGCAAAGTACGAATTGTAGTTGACTTCCCCGCACCGTTGGGACCAATAAAGCCCACAACCTCTCCAGCATTTACTGTGAATGTTACATCATACAATGCTTTAAATTTACCGAATTTTTTTTGCAATCCTTGCACACTTACAATTTTCTCCATAACACTAAAACTCCTTCTTTTAAATATTGTGAAATAGTTTTATAACGTGCTTTCCGGTTTAAATCAAAGTTCAAAACTCAGAGCCTTTATACGAACTAATAATATCCAAAAAGTTCGTATTATAAGTTTTTAAACCATCTTTTTAAACTAAAGTTCATTTATGAGTTCAATTATATATACTTTTAATAAGATTGTCAATATATAATATAGCATTTAACAGTATTCAATACTGTATAGACTTGATACTAATTATTTATTTGATAATTCATAATCATTACTATATAATATAGAAAAGAAAAATATGAACTAAATACTCCAAGAAAGTATTTATTTATAATAGATAAAAGGCAGGAATCATGAATGAATGGTTATGAAAAGCGAACGTACGAGAAAAAAAATCAAGTTTTAGAAGCAGCTTTCCATTTAATGAATACGGATGCTGGTATAGAAAATTTAAAAGTTGATGAAATAGCTAGGAATGCCAATGTTGGTAAAACATCAATTTTTAAATATTTTGGAAGCAAGGAAAATCTTATACATGAGGTTTTTAAGTACTTTTTAAATAAGATGGGAGATACAGCCAGAGAAATTATGGCTGAAAATAGGTCTTTTGAAGAAACTCTTATTGCAATGAGTCTAAATAAAATCACTTACTTAGAAAAAATAAATAAGCAGTTTTACTTAGATTTAATGGATTACCTTACCCAAAAAGATGATAATGGATTGTCTTTGATTATGCAGAAATATACTGAGGAAAGCTTTAGTATGATGCTGGACTTATTTCACCGTGGACGAAAAGAAGGAAAAGTTGATTTGAAGTATTCAGATGAATTTCTTATGATCTATTTTCAAGCTCTGGTTGAAGGTATATCAAGTCCCCATATTTACAAAAAAGTTCTTCCCTATACAGCCCAATGGACTGAATTATTGGTTAAAGGCATTGCACCCAATAAATGAAATTGGAGAGAATATATAAAAATAGCAACTCTCAAAAATGAAAGTTGCTATTTTTATTTTTTTATATATAGATTATCTCTACTCCAGCGAAGCTTATATCTCCAACTAAGGTTAAAGTATTAGTTATTACCTGACCACTTCTATTTTTTTCACTAACATCTCCTAAAAAAGCATTAGTTTTAATATCTACACGCCAGGTCTTAGGTATATACAACTCTACTCCTGAAAAAGATGCATCAATTTTTACTACAGCATTGTCTTTACTCATAACAGCATTATCAAAATATACCTTTAAAGCTCCAAATGAACACTCTAAATCTGCTTGTTCAAATTTATTTGTATTT
>JAQSYS010000193.1 GCA_029256005.1 Sedimentibacter sp. | reverse complement strand
AACTTAGCACGTCTTACTTTACCTCTTCTTGTAACTTCGATCTTTTCAATCTTTGGTGAATGTACAGGGAATGTTCTTTCTACTCCAACTCCGTTAGAAATCTTTCTAACTGTAAAAGTTTCTCTGTTGCTTCCGCCTTGTCTCTTTATAACAATGCCTTCGAACACCTGAATTCTTTCTCTGTTACCTTCTTTAATCTTAACATGTACCTTTATAGTATCTCCAACATTAAAAGGTGTTAATTCACTTTTAAGTTGTTCATTTTCGAATGATTTTATTAAGTCCATTTGTAAACCTCCCTTCGCCTAAGCGTTACTGTTCTTTTAATTCAGAACCTTTGATTTTGTACAACATTTATTTATATGTTTTTGATAACTTATTGTATTCTTCAATAAGACTATCGTCTTTAATCAAATCAGGCCTTCTTTGTAAAGTAATTTCTATTGCTTTAAATCGACGCCATTCTTCGATTTTTTTATGGTGTCCGGACAAAAGTATTTCCGGTACATCCATTTCTAAATAACTTTCCGGTCGAGTATATTGAGGATATTCTAGCAAGTTATTGCTGTGAGATTCTTCAACAGAAGATTCATCTGACCCCAGCACACCTGGAATCAATCTTCCTACAGCATCAACAATCATGAGAACTGGAAGTTCTCCGCTTGTTAAAACATAATCTCCCATAGATATTTCCTCATTAACATATTTGTCAATAATTCTTTGATCTATGCCTTCATAATGTCCTGCAATAAGCACTACGTGCTCTTTTTCAGAAAGTTCTCTTGCTTTTTGTTGATTAAACAAATTGCCTTTTGGTGATAAATAAATAATATATGAATTATGCTTTATAATAGCATCTAAGGCTTTAAACATGGGCTCAGGTTTTAATAGCATACCCGGGCCGCCTCCGTATGGGTAATCATCAACTTTTTTATGCTTGTCTTCGGAATAATCCCTTAGATTTGTAAATGCTATATCAAACATGCTGTTTTCAACAGCTCTGCCAATTATGCCGTTTTTGGTATAAGTATCAATCAGTTCCGGAAATAAGGTTATAATATCAAATCTCATTCCAGCAAACCTTCAATTACATTTATAACCATTTTTTTGTCTTTTACATTTACTTCCTTAACAACATCTTTAACAGCAGGTATTAAAAAAGATTTACTATTATTGACTATTTCATAAACATCATTTGCACCTGTCTGATAAATATCATTTATTTTTCCTAAATATTCTCCATCAGTAGTGTAGACTTCCATTCCTTCCAAATCAAATAAATAATATGAATCCTCCGGAAGCTCCCGAAGCTGGTCATCAAATATGGATACAAATGTATTTCTGAAGGATTCTGCAGTATCCATATCATCTATGTTTTCTAGCATAATATAAGCTATGCCTTTACGATACCACACATCCAAGATTTTTCGCCTAACATTGTCTTTTTCTGTATAGACATATTCAAGCTCATCAAATCTTTCCACATCATCTGTCATCGGCAGGCATTTCATGTAACCCTTTATGCCGTGAGTGTTTACTATTTTACCAACCTTTATATATTCTTTCATTATTACCTCTGTAGAGTGCATTAGTTATTGAATTATTTCTACAATAACTCTTTTGTTATCTTTAGTAGCAGCAGCTTTTACAACAGTCCTAATGGCTTTTGCAATTCTGCCTTGTTTACCGATTACCTTACCCATATCATCAGGGGCAACTTTCAATTCAATTATTAGTGATTGACTGCCTTCTACTTCATTTACTGATACCTGTTCAGGATTATCTACTAGTGATTTTGCTATATATTCTACTAATTCACCCATAACTCTACCTCTTATTTATTTTCATCTCTTTTTTCAAAAATACCGTTAGTCTTGAATAACATGCTAACTGTTTCTGTAGGTTTTGCCCCGTTATTGAGCCATTTTATAGCGCTTTCATCATTTATCTTTATTTCTTTTGGCTCAGAAATTGGATTGTAAAATCCTATTTCTTCGATAAAACGTCCATCTCTTGGTGAACGAGAATCTGCTACAACTATTCTGTAAAAAGGTTTCTTTTTTGAACCCATTCTTTTTAATCTGATTTTTACTGACATGTTGTCACCTCCTTATAATTCTTATTATATATGAAAAAGGAAAATCCTTAATCTAACTTTTACGTATCTTTAAAACGGCATTTTTAAATTGCCTAAGCCTCCCATACCTCCGAAGCCTTTTTTCTTGCCTTTACTCATTGCTGAGAATTTTTTCATCATTTTTTTCATTTCATCATACTGTTTTAAGAGTTGATTTACTCTTTGAACAGATGTTCCACTTCCAGCTGCTATTCTTTTTCTTCTGCTTCCGTTAATAATTGTAGGATTCACTCTTTCTTTCTTAGTCATTGACTGAATGATTGCTTCTGTAAAAACAAGTTCTTTTTCATCAACCTTGAGGCCTTTTAACTTTTTGTTTCCGCCAAGTCCAGGAATTGCTTCTAATAACTCCTCTAAAGGTCCCATGTTCTTCATTTGCTGAAGCTGCATAAGAAAGTCTTCAAGATTGAAGTCTTGAGTTTTAAGCTTTTTCTGAAGCTCCATTGCTTGTTTCTCATCAAATGCGCTTTGTGCCTTTTCAATTAATGTAAGCACATCACCCATACCAAGAATTCTTGATGCCATTCTGTCAGGATAGAATACTTCAAGCTGATCCATTTTTTCCCCGACTGATAAAAATTTAATAGGTTTATTAACTACGTTTCTTATTGAAAGTGCAGCTCCACCTCTTGCATCTCCGTCAACCTTTGTCAAAATTACTCCTGAAACATCAAGATATTGATTAAATGTTTCAGCAACTTTTACTGCATCTTGACCTGTCATAGCATCCAGCACAAGCAATATTTCATTAGGTTTAACTGCTTGTTTAATTTGAACAAGTTCATCCATCAATGATTCATCAATGTGAAGACGTCCAGCAGTATCTATAATCACAATATCATGACCATGTTTCATGGCATGCTTAATGGCTTCCTTCGCAATAGTAACCGGGTTTGTTTTGTCTCCCATTTCAAATACAGGAACTCCGACGCTTTCTCCAACAACCTGTAGTTGTTTTATAGCAGCGGGTCTGTAGATGTCACAGGCAACTAAAAGAGGTCTTTTACCATCTTTTTTTAACCTTTTAGCAAGTTTTCCTGTTGCAGTTGTTTTACCTGCACCTTGAAGTCCGCACATCATAAAGTATGTTATGTCATTTGAATTAATATTTAGTCTGCTCTCATTGCCTTGACCCATTATTTTTACTAGCTCTTCATGAACTATTTTAACAACGTGCTGTCCGGGCGTAAGACTTTCCATTACTTCTGCGCCAAGGGATCTTTCCTTTACATTGTTGATGAATAGCTTAACAACCTTGAAATTAACATCTGCTTCCAACAATGACAGCTTAACTTCTTTCATTGCTATATCTATGTCTTTCTCTGTAAGCTTACCCTTGCCTTTTAATTTTTGTAATGCATTTTGAAGTTTATCAGATAAATTCTCAAACATTATGTTATGCTACCCTTCATTAATTATTTTTGAAGCTTCAATATTGATTTGTTCCACAGCTTCTGAATATTTTTCGTCGTCTATGCTTGAGGCAAGCTTCACAATTTTTTCCGCTGCTTTTGAATATCTATCATATTTTTCATGAAGCTTAATTTTTTCTTCGAATTCCATCAAGCTTTTTTCAGCTCTTTTCAGAGCATCATAGACTCCCTGTCTGCTGATATTCATATCTTCAGCAATTTCCGAAAGACTATAGTCTTGATTATAATATAGGTCAATTATATTTGCCTGATTATCTTTTAGTAAAGCACCATAATAATCATATAAGATGCTGTATATAAATTTTTTCTCCGACATATTCACCTACTGTAAAGTATTTCGCTTGACAGTGAATTTTACCGCATATAAAGAACTTTGTCAATAGTTTTTTATAACAAAAATGAGATTCTTCGAGCTACGCTCTCAGAATGACGTTGTCATCCTGAGTGATAGCGAAGGATCTCAAATTTAATTCAAAATTACTCTGTTACTCAAAAATAGCATTTACGAAATCCGTTGCATTAAAATCTTGAAGGTCATCAATTTTTTCACCAACGCCAACATACTTTATAGGAATTTTTAATTCATTTACAATTGGAAATGCAATTCCTCCCTTTGCAGTACCGTCAAGCTTTGTTAGAATTAAACCGTTAATCTTGCAGGTTTCGGAGAATAATTTTGCTTGTATAATTCCATTTTGACCAGTTGTAGCATCAATCACAAGATACACATCAATTTTTGCGCCGGCAAATTCTTTGTCAACTATTTTAGAAATCTTGCCAAGTTCATTCATTAAATTTACTTTATTGTGAAGTCTTCCAGCAGTGTCACAAATTAAAATATCTGTTTTTCTTGCTTTTGCTGCCTGTATCGCATCGAAAATTACCGCACCTGGGTCTGAACCTTGCTCAGAAGCAATAATGTCAACCCCTGCTCTATT
>JAQSYS010000192.1 GCA_029256005.1 Sedimentibacter sp. | reverse complement strand
GTACCATTGCCCAATCCTGGTATTCTTTGCTCAGTCGCTAACAAAGCTTTAGCACTTAATCTTTCTGCACCTGTTACAGATAAAATTGCATTAAAATATCCTCTGTCAAATTTTTCAAATATAGGTGATATGCTTTCTTTTGCTCTTAAATAATATGAATTGTCAAATTCTCCATTTTCAAAGCACCATAGACCTCCATACATTTGGACTGATGCACTTATGGCTATAGAATCATATAATTCAATTAGAAGCTGATGCTTCTGCGGTCTTTTTTCTTCATTACCATGGAATCTTAAATTGACACCATCCACAAATAATAAAACCCCATCCTCAACTGTGATTTCAACATACCCAGCTACTGCTTCTGCTTTGGTTACTACCTTTTCCAAGAGTTTACTTTTGTAGTCCTGCGGATCTTTGTAAAACCATGCAAACTTATGAGGAGATTGTAATACTTCAACATTCTTGATTCTTTTTCCTGCAATAGTTTCATTTAATTGTATTGACAATATTGCAGCTTCTGGTATTTCTATCATTTTTCCACCCCCAATGTAAAAATAATTAAGCATTAAGTTAATCGTACAATACATTCGTTCATAAAGTTAATTCTTTTGAAATTCCTCTCTTAATATGTCCATATATACTTCAAAGTCTCATATATTATCCTATTTGTTTATTATATCACGAACTATTTATTGATACAATTAATGGAATAAATTTTCATTATTTTCAACATTTTCAACATTTTCATTATTTTCAACATTTTCAACATTTTCATTATTTTCAACATTTTCAACATTTTCAACATTTTCTACATTTTCTACATTTTCTACATTTTCTACATTTTCTTCTTGTTTCTCTTCTTGTCTTTCTAATGAGTTTTCTTTAGTATTTTCTCCAGTGGTTTCTTCAGGCCAGACTACTGTATTTTGAGACACGATCATATTACCATATATCGCATTTTGAAATTCCGTTTCTAAATTTAACTTCCAGCTTTTACCTTCCTTAGTTAAATAAACATCAACTTCTTCCTTGAACTCTGTATACTCACATTTATCGATTACATCTACGAACAAATCACTGAATTTTTGTTTCATAGCAACATCATCAAGCTTATTTTCTCCCAGATTATTGTTTTCCATGGTCAACATTGCTGATTTATCTGCATAATCCTGAGGAACGGATGTCAAATCTTTTGTTTTAAACTCAACTTTTATTATCGCGGTATCTTCAGTTTCTTCTGTTGAATTAATATTGAATTCCAATGTTTCAAAAATCTTTTTATTCCTTGTGTTATTTAAATCATCTGTACTTCCTATCAATTCTTTTGCACCATATCTTGTCAATTCTTGTGCATTTACTTCTTTTACAGCTGAAATAATATTTGTTATCGCCTGCTCAGGAGTCTCTGCTTCAGCTTCAATTCCTGACACCTTTTCACAAGCTGTTAACATGAATATCATTGCAATTATAAAGAATGATGTCACTAATTTTTTCATTCTACTTATACCTCTCATGCTACTTATGTATTTTACTTGAATGATTATAACATTTTCTCAAATTTTGTCAAAACAATTCTTTAAAATATGTAATGAAAAAATGTAGCATTAAAAAAGTTGCTAACGCAACTTCCGCTATGGGGACCTGTGTCCCCTCCGGCGTAAAAATGCTAACGCATTTTTACTGAGTACCCTCTTTAATGCGATAGTGGAATTCTTCCCACATAACCCCTTGTTTTTTATACAATAGAAAATGAGAACTTTCCTATTGTAAAATAAAAGGATGCTTTCGCATCCCTAAGTTGAAAATTTAATTAAATACTACTATATTCGCTAACTTCCCTTATTTTAATATTTTCTACTATTCCCTTGAGCAGCTGTGCATGACTGCTTAGCTCCTCACTTGCCGCTGCACTTTCCTGAGCGGTGGCAGAATTGGTCTGAACCACAGATGAAACTTGTTCTACTCCAACAGAAACCTGAGATATGCCTATGGCTTGTTGCTGTGTAGCAGTAGCAATTTCTTCTACTAAGGTTTGTGCAATACTAGATCTTTCAACAACTGCTTGTAAAGTTTCATCAGTCTTCGCCGCAATTTTTACACCATTAGATATTGCTTTTAATGAATTTTGTATATGTTCCGTGGTATTTTTTGCTGCCTCTGCACTTTTTGACGCAAGATTTCTCACTTCATCTGCAACTACAGCAAATCCTTTGCCAGCAGTACCAGCTCTAGCAGCTTCAACAGCCGCATTTAAAGCAAGAATATTTGTTTGAAATGCTATATTTTCTATATCTTTTATTATTTTTCCTATTTCTAAAGATGTAATATTTATTTCATTCATAGCATTACTCATTTCATTAACTTGCTTGCTCCCGTTTATGACTTCTTCCCCTGCCTCTTCAGATGCTAGCTTTGCCTTTTCTGCATTTTCTGCATTTTTATTAATTTGTTCTGAAATATCATTTATGGTTGCTGCTAATTCCTCTATAGAACTTGCTTGCTCCGTAGCACCCTGCGACAGTGCCTGTGACCCAGAGGCAACTTGTTCTGCACCGCTTGAAACTTGATTAGAGCTTTCATTAATTTGAATCATAATTATATTAAGTGATTTAATTATCTTTCTTATTGAATGTTCAATTGCATCTAAGTCTCCCAGATAATCTAATTCAACATTAGTAGTAAAGTTGCCTTTTTCTATTTCACCTAAGTGATAGGTAATATCACTTATTACATCTCTTAAACCTTTCACCGTAAAATTAAGTGAGCTTGTTAAGAGTTCTATTTCTTTGTTATTTTCAAATATTTCCACTTCTGAATGTAAATCACCCTCTGATAATGCCTTTATTCTTTCGGCACATTTTGTTATTGGCTGAGCAATATTTTTGGATAACTTTATACCTGTTAAAATTGAAGCGAGCACCGCTATAACAGATACAAATATCATTAAACTTATGCTCTTATAAATATAAGTAGTTAGTCCTACTGCGGCCACAGCAAATACAACTAAGAATAAAATGCTTAAAATCAATTCTTTTTTTATACTTCTGTTATTATTTTTTGTTCTTTCCCCCTCAAAACCCATCTTTCTGTCTCCTTCATGTCTTAGAATTACCCTAATAATATCGACATAAAAAAACAAAAATTAATAGAAAAGTTTAAAATACTTAACAAAAATTCTTATATTGAATTTCAAACAATTATACATTATCCACGCTCTTTGATTCTAATCATATCATCATAATTAAAAAAACAGCAGAAATTAATCCGCTGCTTTAGTTACTGCTGATATAATTTATAAATAATTCAACAAGATTGGGATCAAATTGAGTGCCTGAATTATCTTTTAATTCTTTTATAGCCTTCTCTTTTGTATATATTGGTTTATAAGGTCTTTCATGTGTCATTACATCATATGCTTCCACTATAGAGAATAATCTCGCTATATAAGGAATTTCTTCGCCTTTTAATCCTTGTGGGTATCCGCTCCCATCCCAGTGTTCATGATGAGCAAAAATGCCTTTTCCAATATGAGAAAGTTTCGTAGATGCACTAACTATCTTAAATCCAAGTTCTGGATGCCTTTTTACTTTATGCCATTCTTCTTTAGTTAATTGTCCTTCTTTTAATAAAAGTTCTATTTCGAGTCCAATTTTTCCTATATCATGTAACTCTGCTAGTAAAGCAAGATTTTCAATATCATCTTTTTCTAAATTTAAAAATCTTCCCATTTGCCTACACATTTCGATAAGTCTTCTGTAATGTTCTTCACTTTCGTATTTATTATCATGAAGATTTTTCTTAATAGAATTTATTATCATGTCATAGTTTCTTTCGCTATTAGCCATTTTGTTAGCATACATCCTGTCTTCTGCTAACTTAAAAAGTCTGCTATAGCTATTAGGGTCATCATCATATGTAGTTGCACATCCTAAAGCTATAAGTGGTTTAATAGGATCTTCTTTTGCACTAAGCGCAGCATTCTGCATATTTTCAACAATATCAATAGATTCTTGTTCATCTGTTGATGGCATAAGCACTACTATCTCATCTCCGCCTATCCTACAAGCGACATGATTCTCTTTGATATTTTCTTTAAATATTGCAGCTACTCTAATTAACATCTGGTCTCCGGTTTCATGCCCAAATGTATCATTTGTAATTTTTAGTCCATTTAAATCTGCGACAATAATTGAAAAGGGTAAAGAATTTTTTTGTTCTAATTGTTCTAGAATTTCAACCATATACATTCTATTATACAGTCCTGTAAGTTCATCATGATACGTCTTAAACATCAATTCTTTTTTAGACTCTTCAATGGCCTGTGTTTTTTCTTTTACAGCTGATTTTAGACTTGTGTTCCATACTAATATAACAATTATAATAATTATTAGTAGTAATATAAATCCAACGACAGCTAACCAAAAATATGTGTGCTCAAATATACTTTGTCGTTGTAAAGACATCCATTTTTGCTCAATAACTCTTTTCTCATGGTCTGTAATCTGAGATAGCCCTTTATTTAATATTTGATTTAAAATTGGCCAATCGCTTCTTGTTGCTATCGATAAGTTAGATTCATAAGGTGCCTCTACATTAACTATAAGATTTGAAATATTGTCTCCTTCAATAATATCAGTAGCACTCATGATTTCTATTATCATTGCATCGGCTTCACCAAAAGCTACCATCCTTATGCCATCACTCGGAGACTTCACTGTTCTATACTCGAGCTTCGGAAACTTATCATTTAAAAATTCTATAATATCGTAGCCTTCTACTACTAATATGTCCATGCTGGCACTTGCTAACTCTTCAAATGTCAAATTCTCAGAAAAGTTTTTTCGAGTAATTATTACATTAGGGTTGTCTATATAAGGTATCGTAAACTCTAAGTATTTACTTCTTTCAGGGGTTTTAGTTGCAGCCGTTATCCCTGTTAATTCTCTATTTTGAGCTTGTCTTATAAGTTCATCAAAATTATCAAATTGAACCATCTGAATACTAATACCTAGCTTCTGTTCAAGCAAATTAAAATAATCTGCTGAAATTCCTACATATTGTCCATTATCTAGGAATTCTACTGGTGGATAATCTATTGTATATCCTATTTTAATATCATCTTTATGCTCATCAAGCCATGCTTTTTCTTCAGCTGTCAGAAAGATTTCCTCAGTATTGGAAACCTTCGCATTTAGCAATAAAAATATCGTTATAATAGCAGT
>JAQSYS010000191.1 GCA_029256005.1 Sedimentibacter sp. | reverse complement strand
AATCTTATGCGATGGATTAGCCCAAGAGTTATAAAGGAAACATTATAGGATAAATAAGATATTTAAAGAAAACTAAAAGGCAATCTCATTTTTGAGAAAGCCTTTAATTCTTTTTTTTATTCTAATTTATAATTCTAAATATTAATATGCTTTAACATATAATTCAAAGTGAGCTTGAGGATGAGCACATACTGGACACATTTTTGGTGCTTGATCTCCAAAATGTAAATGTCCGCAATTATCACAAATCCAAACTTGCTCGCCTTCTCTTTTGAATACTTTTCCTGAATTTATATTATTTAATAATGCTAAATATCTTTCTTCATGACCTTTTTCAATTTTTGCCACTCCATCAAATAAATAAGCTATATTGTTGAAGCCCTCTTCCTTTGCAACTTTTGCAAATGTAGCATACATATCAGTCCATTCATAATGCTCACCTGCTGCTGCATCTTCAAGGTTTAACGGAGTTTCGCCGATTCCGTCATGTAAAAGTTTAAACCAAATTTTTGCATGTTCTCTTTCATTTCTTGCTGTTTCTTCGAAATATTTGCTTATTTGCACGTAACCATCTTTTTTAGCTTTGCTAGAATAATATGTATACTTTACATGTGCTTGAGATTCGCCTGCAAATGCAGTCATTAAATTTTGTTCAGTCTTGCTTCCCTTTAATTCCATACCTACACCTCTAATAAATATTTATCCTAAAACGGCAAATGCCGAGGATATCTTGTTAAAATTTTACCAGTAATCAACATTTTATTTATACCCATTTTTTTATTCTTTAATCAGTTATTATGCTGTACATTTCTTTGTAATCATCTTTCATAACATGTTCAAGAACCTGTTCAACTTTTATCTTCATTGGTTTTGTGCCGAAGATTATTTCAATTTCGTCACCTGTATTTATTTCTGTGCCCGGTTTCGCAGCCTTTCCGTTAACAAGTACTCTACCTTGCTCACAAGCTTCCTTGGCTACAGTCCTTCTTTTTATAATATGGGCATTTTTTAAATATTTATCTATTCTCATAATATCACCCCTTATAGAAATTAGGAACGACTGAGCCGTTCCTTAAATTTTATTCTGCAACTTCTTTAAGCTTTTCAGCTTGATCCGATGTTAAAAGTGCCTCCAACATCTCAGTAATGTCACCATCAATGAATGAATCGAGTTTATAAAGTGTCATTCCGATTCTGTGGTCAGTAACCCTGCCCTGAGGGAAATTATATGTCCTTATTCTTTCACTTCTGTCTCCTGAACCAACCTGACTTTTTCTTGTTTCAGCAAGTTCAGCATTTTGTTCTTGTTGATATTTATCATACAATTTTGCCTTCAAAACTTTAAATGCCTTATCTTTATTTTTAAGCTGACTTTTTTCATCCTGACAGGAAATTACGATACCTGTTGGAATGTGTGTAAGTCTAACAGCTGAATCTGTTGTATTAACACACTGTCCACCGTTTCCTGATGAACGGAAAACATCAACCCTTACATCATTTGGATTTACTTCTATGTCTATGTCATCAACCTCAGGCAATACTGCTACAGTTGCTGACGAAGTGTGTATACGTCCGCTTGACTCGGTATCAGGAACACGCTGAACTCTATGAACACCACTCTCGTATTTAAGCTTAGAATAAGCTCCCTTACCCTTTATTGAAAATATAACTTCTTTGTAACCACCTACTCCTTGATCATTCACAGAAATAAACTCTGTCTTCCATCCTTGTCTTTCAGCATATCTTAAATACATTCTTAGAAGGTCGCCTGCAAATAACCCTGCTTCATCTCCTCCTACGCCTGCTCTTATTTCAACGATAACATCCTTTTCGTCATTAGGGTCCTTAGGCAAAAGAAGCACTTTAATTTCCTGCATAAGTTCTTCTTCTCTAACAGCAAGCTCTTTAACCTCTTCCTTAACCATCTCTCTAAAGTCATCATCTATTTTATCATTAAGCATTTCTTTTGAATCCTTAAGCTGTGTGAATACTTCCATGTATTCGCTATATTTTGTCACTAATGGTTCAAGCTGTGCTTGTTCCTTCATTAATTTTTGTAGCTTTTGCGAGTCGCTAAGCGTTACTGGATCAGAAATCTTCTCACTTAACTCAATATATTTATCTTTTAAAGCTTCTAATTTATCTAACATTATATACCTCTCTTTTTAACGCAATAGCTGAGCTATTGCTGAATCATTCTATTAGTTTAATTTATGTTTATCTTTGTTTTCTGATAATCATATAAGCGCGCTACAAGAACCCTGTAATCACCCTGTCGTTACCGCCAAGGTCCTTGTCATATTCAATATTATTGAAAATAATTGCATTATTAAATATTTCAGTGACTTTTTCCTTTTGATCATACCCTATTTCAACAGAAAGTATGGCTTCATCCGTATGAATCTTATTAAAAACATGCACAATATGCCTGTAATAATCAAGACCGTCTTCTCCGCCATCAAGAGCTAATTTCGGCTCAAATACAGAAACCTCAACCGGCAGCAAACTTATTATTTTCTTTTCAATATATGGCGGATTAGATATTACTATGTCAAATTTTTCGTCGATGAAATCATAATCAAATATATCTCCCTTAAGTGTTTTCACATTATGAAGATTGTGCTTTGTTATGTTGATATTGGCAGTTTCTATTGCAATATCACTAATATCCATGGCAGTAACTATAGAATTTTTCAAATAATAGCCTAGACTTACTGCGATTGCTCCGCTACCTGTTCCAATATCGAGTATTTTAATTGTATTGTTTTTTAATTCACTTTTATTTACTATATTTATAATTTTTTCAACCAGTGTTTCAGTATCTGGCCTTGGAACGAGCACGCCCTCCTGAACATATATATCAAGCCCCATAAACTCTTGGGAATGCGTCATATATTGCAGAGGATACCCTTCATTTCTTTTTTCAGCCATTTCATAAAACGCTTTAGCTGTTATTTCATCCACATCTTCATTTCTATGCAAATGCAAATAAATCTTATCCTTTTTTAATAAAAAAGATAAAATCAATTGCACATCAAGAAAGGGATTGTTAAATTCCCTTTGTTCTATAACTTTTATTCCATCCTTCAACAATTTTTCAATTGTTACCATTTATCATCTTCTCCATTTTGGGGAATTACTCTTTCCATAGCGGCAATTGCCACTTCAATCATTGAATCGTCAGGTTCTTTTGTAGTAATCTTCTGAATTTGAAAGCCCGGGTAAGTAATTATTTTAGTAAAAATATTTTCGCTGTCACAATTACCTACATATCTGTTCAATTCGTAGGAGAGTCCAGCAATAACAGGAAGCATTGCAATCCTAATGACAAGTCTCATCAAAGGATTTGGCCACCCGAAAAACGAAAACACTAATATACTTATAAGCATAACATTAATCATGAAACTGGTTCCACATCTTGGATGCAGAGTTTTATATTTTCTTACATTTTCAACCGTTAGTTCTTCACCATTCTCATAGCAAAATATTGTTTTATGTTCTGCACCATGGTACATAAAAACTCGCTTAATATCATTAAGCTTAGAAACTAGGTACACATAGCCTACAAACAAGAATACTCTTATAATGCCTTCTATTAAATTTAACAACAATGTACTTTTTACAATGTTCTTTAAAAAATTAGTGAGCAGGGTTGGTCCTAAAATAAATATACCTACGGAAAAAAGCAAAGCAATTATCACAGATACATAGATTATTGCAGTATCAGCCTTATCCTTAAATACTTTTTTAAGGAATTTATCCAGAGCGTCCTCTTCATAATCTTCTCCAAAAAATTCAGCTGAATACATCAATTCCTTGACTCCGTTTACAAGTGAATCAATCAAAACAAAGCTTCCTCTTATTATTGGAAGTTTGAAAAATTTATGTTTGAATAGCGGTTTAATTTCACTTTCCTTTACAACAATTTCACCATCTGGTTTTCTGACTGCTGTAGCAATCTTGTCAGGTCCCTTCATCATTATGCCTTCAATAAGTGCCTGACCACCAATACTGGTTTTTTTAACTTCTTTTTTTAATTTATCTTCCATTTTGTCCCCTTTTTATGAAACATAGCTATGAAAAGTTATACACATTCAAGCTATTATACAATTTTAATTAAAATTCTTCAAGTACTTGTTTTTTGCACAGAAGAATGCCTCCTATATAATTACTCTTCTTACACTACGAGTTGTCAGAAATTAGCATCTTATGCGTTAAGTAAATAAATAAGCTTTGTAATTATACATCACAAAGCTTAACGTTTATTTAATTTACTTTAATCTACTTCAAGTATTTCATATTCCACAATACCGCCTGGAGATGCAA
This sequence comes from Sedimentibacter sp., assembly GCA_029256005.1. GTDB lineage: Bacteria > Bacillota > Clostridia > Tissierellales > Sedimentibacteraceae > Sedimentibacter. Next base: position 199 of record JAQSYS010000191.1, on the reverse strand, counting down.
CCTTAATTTTTGCTCCCATTTTTTTGCCCAATAACTCTGAGCCAAGAGGAGATAAATTAGAAATCTTTCCAACCACCGGATTAGCTTCTGTCGCTCCAACTATGCTATAATCAAGAGTTTCATCAAATTCCATATCTCTTAATTTTACTTTGCTTCCTATTTGAACTGTATCTCTATTTTTTTTATTATGTTTTACAAC
>JAQSYS010000190.1 GCA_029256005.1 Sedimentibacter sp. | reverse complement strand
ATGTTTATTGATGTTTGGTTTTGGCTGGGCAAGACCTGTCATGATAAATGCCAGAAACTTTAAAAATCCAAGAAGAGATGACGCTATAGTGTCGTTGGCAGGGCCACTTGCAAATTTTGCCGTTGCATTTTTGTTTGTGGGACTCATGAAACTCACAGATATGTTTATGCCTTACACTTTAACAACACAAGTAATCTTGAGAGTTTTGCAAAGCACAGTAACTATAAATCTTGTGCTTATGATTTTCAACCTTATTCCAATACCACCTCTTGATGGACACCACATATTGGGAAGCATTGGAGGACCAAAGGTATGGAACTTTTACTACAAGTACTATGATCATTTAAGATTTGTAATGTTGCTATTGATAGTGTTCAATGGTATCAGCATAATAATAGGTCCAATAATACAATACTTGTTTAGTTTTTTAATTTCAATATTCTTTTAGGTGATGTATGGAAACTAAATTACAGTTGAGAAAAAAAATAGTTAATTTAAGAAATAATATGACATTACATGACGTAAAGGAAAAAAGCAACAAAATTGTAAACAAGCTTATTGCTTTAGAAGAGTATAAGAAAAGCAATACAATCTTTGTATATATGAGTTTTGGAACTGAAGTTATGACCGAGGATTTAATTAAATTAATGCTTTCTGAAGGAAAGCGGGTTGTAATACCATATACAGATACAAAAAATACTGTATTAATTCCTTCTGAGATAAAAAGCTTAGAAAATGATTTAGTTTTAAATTCATTTGGTTACTATGAACCTGAATATGATAAGATAAAAACTGTTGAACCTGAAGAATTTGATTTGATAATTAATCCGGGAGTTGTCTTTGACAAACAGCTAAATCGTGTAGGATATGGTAAGGGTTATTATGACAGAATACTGGTTAGGAAAAGAAAAGATGCAAAGGTTATTGCTGTTGCTTATGAGTTTCAAGTTCTGGATGAGGTTCCAGCTGAAAAGCACGATATTAAAATGGATATGATTATAACTGAAGAAAACATATATATGTAAAAGAATAATGAAAAAAGGGCTATGCCCTTTTTTAGTTTTGACTAGGAATATATGTTATCGAGCTATTGTTATTACATAAACTTTTGATGTACCATAATTCATTAAAACCTTTGAACATTCCTCAACTGTTGAACCAGTTGTGTATATGTCATCAACTAATAGGACAGTGCTGTTTATAATTTTTTCAACATTCTTTTTTATAACAAATGCATATTTTAGATTTTTCCTACGTTCTATTTTGCTTTGTCCACTTTGCTTTGTTGTTTTCTTAGTTCTTTTTAGTGCATCTATATATGGGATAGAAAGTTTTTTTGATATATATCTGGCAATGAGCTCTGACTGGTTGTAGCCTCTTTTTCTCATTTTTGAGGAATGAAGAGGTACTGCAGCTATGTAATCAAAGCACTTGTAATCTGTATCAATCATATATTTTACAAGCAGGTTTCCGAATAGTTTATAAAAGTAAGGTTTGTTGTAATATTTATATGAAAATATTGCTTTTTTTATCAAGCCATCGTAGGCATAAGGAGATTTAGATTTTACAAAATGACGTTCTTCATCGCAGCATTCCTGACAATATTCTTTTGATGAATTATAATCAATAGGCTTAGAGCATTTTTTACATGTTGGAGGCTCTATTTTCTTTAAAAGATTTTCGCAGTGTGTACAAATATATTTGTCTTCTATTGATTGGTCATAGTCTTCGCATATAAAGCATGTATTCTTTTCAGGGTAAATAAGCTCTAAAAATGAATCTGCATATGACTTCATATTTCTATTATTCCCTCCGACAATAAACTGTAGGTTGCAACAGTGGAGCTTAGTCTGTAATCCAATGCTGAATACCTCTTATCAATCTTATTGTTATCAATCATGTCTTGCAAGTACTTTTCGATTCCTACGAGAACTACGAGTTGTTTTGCTCTCGTGATGGCAGTATAAAGCAAGTTTCTTGTTAAAAGCATAGGAGGCCCCCATACAACTGGCATAATAATTACAGGAAATTCACTTCCCTGGCTTTTGTGAACTGTAGTAGCATAGGCTAGAATTAATTCATCCAATTGACTGAAAGGGTAAATTACTTCTTTCTCATCATCAAACTGAATTGTTATTTCTTGCTCAGCTTCATCAATAAAAATTATATATCCTATATCTCCGTTGTAAATGCCTTCTCCTGTCACGATATTTCCGTTTTCTGTATGAATTTTCCACTCAGTCTGATAATTGTTTTTTACTTGCATAACCTTGTCGCCAACTCTGAAGGTGTATTTGCCGAAAAACTTTTCTTTCTTTAATTTAGAGGGAGGGTTGACAGCAAGTTGTAGTTCTTTGTTAAGTTCTATTACTCCCACGTCACCTTTTTTCATTGGGGAAAGAACTTGAATATCCTTTATTGGATCAATATTATATTTTAATGGCAAGCGAGCGTTGTATAAATCAACAATTAAACCGATTATGTCTTGATTACTGCTTTCTCTCATGAAGAAAAAGTCAGTATCCTTCTTGTTGTATACAGGCATAGAGCCCTTATTTATCAAATGGGCATTTTGTACAATCATACTTCCTGCAGATTGTCTGAATATGGTATCAAGCCGGATTGTCTTAATTGTATTTGAGTTAATTATGTCTGACAAAACATTACCTGCTCCCACAGAAGGTAGCTGGTCTACATCTCCTACCAGTATCAACCTTGTACCTTTTTTGACAGCCTTTAATAGATTATTCATTAAGAGGATATCAACCATAGATGTTTCATCGACAATAATCACATCACAATCAAGAGGTGAATTTTCATTTTTATTGAATGCAAGACTGCTTTCATCCTCGCCAAATGCATATTCCAGCATTCGATGTATTGTCTTTGCTTCTCGTCCGCTTGATTCAGTTATACGTTTTGCAGCTCTTCCGGTAGGAGCACACAAAAAAACTTTTTTATACATTCTTTCAAATATTTTTATTATAGATAAAATAATTGTTGTTTTTCCTGTACCTGGTCCTCCTGTAATTACAGTTACTCCATTTATTATAGACTGAATTATTGCTTCTCTTTGTTTTTCTGAGAGAGTAATTAAGGATTCCTCTTCCACATCTAAAAGAAATGGGGAAGCATCCTCTTCGTTTAAGTTGAAGTCTACTCTTGACAGGTTTATCAATTCCTTGCACACATTAACCTCAGCCATATGGTAAGGGATATAGTAGACAACTCTTTCATTGTTTATAGTTTCTATATGTATTTTATCGGTAAATGCCATGTTGCGGATTTCATCCTCAGCATTTTCCAGAGTAATTTCTAAAAGCTTAATTGTACTGTTTAATAGCATGTTATATGGAACAAATGTATGACCGCTTGCAGCATAATCTGCAAGCATGTACTTAATTCCTGAGGATATTCTGAATGGTGAATTTTTTTCTACTCCTAAGGAAGTGGCTATTTTGTCTGCTAGCTTAAATCCAATGCCGAAAATGTCTTCAGAAAGTCTGTAGGGATTTTCTTTAATTAAATTAATTGTTTTCTTTCCATATTGTTTAAATATTTTAACAGCAAAGGATGTGCTGATTTCATGACTTTGTAGAAACATCATTACTTCTTTGATATCTGATTGCTCTGAAAAACTTTTGGCAATCATATCAGCCTTTTTTTCTCCTATGCCTTCGATTTCTGTAAGTCTTTCAGGATGCTTTTGAATTATATCAAAGGTGTCTTCTTGAAAAAGTTCAACAATTTTTTTTGCAGTGTATTTTCCGATTCCCTTTATCATTCCTGAACCAAGGTAATTTTCTATTTGGTTAATGCTTGAAGGGAGCACAGTGCTGTACATTTCAACTTTGAACTGGTTTCCATATTTGGGATGCTTTACTGTTTTTCCGAAAATCTCAAGAGTTTCACTTGAGACATCGGTGCTGAAAACTCCAGTAACTGTTATAACGCCATTTTCTGTTTCCATTAAAGCAACCGTATATCCATTTTCATCATTGCGAAAAATTGTTTCGATGATTGTTCCTTTCAGTGTTTCCATCAAATGCTCCTTAAATGTTAATACCTTAAAAAATTATACCACAATTTTTTGTATTCTAATAACAAAATTAAAAAGAACTACAAATTTTTCTTTAAAAGCCTGAAAAACTGTGGTAAACTTTATTTCAGCATCATTGTTAAAATTTAAGGAAAAATAAACATATGTGGGCAATAATATATATATATCATAATGTGATTTGAGCAAAGCAAAATTATAAAATATAATATGAGATTTTTGCTGTGTTAAAATGACTGATTACGAGGAGAAATAACAATTAATACATATTAGAAAGGAATAATCATGGCGAAGGAAAATTTCATTAAGAGTGCTGCAATTTTAAGCATAGCAGGGTTACTTGTTAAAATTTTAGGAGCAATTTACAGGATACCGCTGACAAACTTAATCGGAACAGAAGGGATAGGCTATTATCAGCCTGCTTATAATATATATAATTTACTTTTAGTTGTTTCATTATCAGGATTTCCTACAGCAATTGCAAAATTGGTTTCAGAAAA
>JAQSYS010000189.1 GCA_029256005.1 Sedimentibacter sp. | reverse complement strand
AGATTGTAGCCATCCAATGTCACTCCAAATTCGTCCATACCTTTTAATGAATTTACAACTTCCGCATTTTTATAAAGTGCTTTTGTTGGTATACAGCCTCTGTTTAAACATGTTCCACCAAGCTTATCTTCTTCAACCAGAACAACATTAGCTCCAAGTTGGGCAGCTCTTATAGCTGCTTCATACCCACCTGGGCCTCCGCCTATAATTAATAAATCTTTTTCCATACTACACCTGCTTGTTATATCGGACAATTGGTTTTCTGGCTGCTAATGCTTCATCTAACCTTGATATAATAGTAGTGTGAGGAGCAGAATGCACAAGCTCAGGATCATTATCAACTTCATCCGCTATTTGTCTCATTGCTTGTATAAAGTTATCCAATGTTTCCTTTGTTTCACACTCTGTAGGCTCTATCATAATTGCTTCAGAAACAATCAACGGGAAATAAATTGTTGGAGGATGATATCCAAAGTCTAACAGACGTTTAGCAACATCTAGTGTTGATACTCCTTTTTCTTTCTGCCAAACTCCTGAAAACACGCATTCGTGCATACATTCTCTGTCAACTGGTAAGTAATATTTATCTTTTAATTTGCTTGCTATATAATTAGCATTTAACACTGCATTTTCAGCGACTGCTTTTATACCATCCGGTCCCATGCTCATTATATACGCATATGCTCTTACACATACTCCGAAATTGCCGTAGAATTCCTTAACCTTACCGATTGATAAAGGTCTGTTGTAATCCAAAAAATATCCATCCTCTTTTTTAGAAACCACAGGAACAGGCAAGAATTCAGCTAAATGCTTTTTAACTCCTACTGGTCCTGCACCAGGTCCACCGCCGCCATGAGGTGTACTGAATGTTTTGTGTAGGTTAAAGTGAACCACATCAAAGCCCATATCCCCGGGTCTTGTTATTCCCATTATGGCATTTGTATTTGCTCCATCATAATACATCAAACCTCCGGCTTCATGAACTATTTTAGAAATTTCTAATATATTTTCATCAAACAGTCCCAGCGTATTTGGATTAGTGAGCATAAAGCCAGCTACCTCATCGTTCATAGCTTCTTTTAATGCTTGCAAATCAACTAGTCCCTTATCATTTGATTTTACTTCCACTATGTCAAATCCAGCCACTGCTGCTGATGCTGGGTTAGTTCCATGCGCCGAATCAGGCACAACTATCGTATTTCTTTTTACATCACCCTTATTAATATGATATGACTTCATAATCATAAGACCTGTAAGTTCTCCGTGAGCTCCAGCAGCAGGCTGCAATGTAAATTGATCCATTCCTGCAATCTCAGACAGCATGTCTCCAAGATCATACATCAGTTTTATTGCTCCCTGTGCTGTTTCTTCTGACTGGTATGGGTGAACCTTTGTAAAACCATCAAATCTTACAACTTGCTCATTCACCTTTGGATTGTACTTCATTGTACAGCTTCCAAGAGGATAAAATCCTGAATCAACTCCATGATTTCTTTGAGACAACTGTGTAAAATGACGAACTGCATCTAATTCACTAACTTCAGGAAGATCGGGTGCCTCTGATCTTAAATATCTTTCAGCTAAAATTTCTTCAATCTTTGCTACAGGCACATCACATTCAGGCAGTGAATATGCTTTTCTTCCTCTTCTACTGATTTCAAATATTAATGGTTGATGTTTTAACATATTATTCACCAGCCTTTCTTACTAAATTGTCTATTTCTTGTTTTGTGCGTTTTTCCGTTACAGCAACAAGCCAGCAATTTTTCAATTCAGGATATTGTAGTCCAGCATCATAACCACCTATTATGTTGCTTTCCAATAATTTTGTGTTGAGAGTTTTAATATTTTTGTCGCTCTTTAAAATGAATTCCTTAAAGAAAGGCTTGGTAAATACAGGGCTGAATTTACATGTTTTAATAAGCTCGTTATATGTATAATGAGATTTCTGCAAACAAAGCTGTGCTGCTTCCTTTAATCCTTCCTTGCCCATAATGGTTAGGTAAATTGTTGCGGTTAAAGCATTTAAAGCTTGATTTGAGCAGATGTTTGAAGTTGCCTTTTCTCTTCTGATATGCTGTTCTCTTGTTTGCAGTGTAAGAACAAATCCTCTGTTGCTATCTTTATCAACAGTTTCACCAACGATTCTTCCAGGCATTTTTCGCATAAGTTTGTCAGTAACAGCCATGAATCCCAGATATGGTCCTCCAAAGCTCATTGAATTTCCCAAAGCCTGACCATCCCCAATAACAATGTCCACTCCAAGTTCACCAGGGCTTTTTAACAATGCGAGAGAAACAGGGTCGGCGCTCACAACAAACAAGCTTTTATTTTCATGAATTATGTCCTTCATAGCAGCCATATCTTCAATAATTCCAAAAAAATTGGGGCTTTGAATAATTACTGCTGCCGTGTCTTTGTTTAGCTTGTTTTTTAATTCATCTAAATCCACTTGCCCATCATTATAGCCTAATTCAACAACAGTTATATTTCTGAACTTTGCATATGTATTTAATACTTGCCTATATTCGGGATGAACTGTTGATGCAATTATGACTTCATTCCTCTTAGTCGCTTCGCATGCCATGATGGCTGCTTCTGTCATGGCGGTAGCACCGTCATACATTGATGCATTGACAACAGGAAGGCCTGTCAGTTCACTGATCATAGTCTGGTATTCAAATATTACTTGCAATGTTCCTTGGCTGATTTCAGGCTGGTAAGGAGTGTACGCAGTATAAAACTCCTGTCTTGAAATTAACTGGTCAATTACAGAAGGAATATAATGATCATATGACCCTGCTCCTAAAAAGCATGCATAATCATCAATGTTCAAATTCTTATTGGATAATTCTTTAATATTTTTAACTAGTTCCATTTCAGATTGAGCATGGGGTAATTTTAACCCTCCTTTTAGTTTTACTGAATCCGGAATAGCCTTAAACAGTGAATCAATGCTATCATATCCTATTTCCTTAAGCATTAGTTCTCTGTCTTCATTAGTGTTTCCAATATATCTGGTCATTGGACCCTCCTATGCATATAATTTTTCATAATCATCTGCTGATAGCAAGTTGTCAACCTCAGAAGGATTTGTCATTTCTATAACAACAAACCATGATTCATAAGGTGATTCATTTATTAATCCTGGATTATCTATTAGATTTTCATTTATTTCTACCACAGTACCTGAAATTGGAGCATATACATCAGAAGCAGCCTTAACTGATTCCAAAACAACAAATTGACTTCCTGCTTCAACAGTAGCATCTACCTCTGGAAGCTCAACATATACTACTTCGCCCAAATGACCTTGAGCATAATCTGTTATTCCTATATAAGCTTTGTTTCCTTCTACTTTTACCCATTCATGTGACTCTGCATACTTTAATTCTTTTAATAAATTCATAATAACCCTCCATAATTTTTTAATTTTAATATTAATTTTCATGTACTTTAATTTTCAATTGTTTATTTAAATATTTGTTTTGTATCTTTTTGTATAAAAAGGTTTTTTAATAACCACTGCTTTTAAATTTTTATTTCTTATAGATATTTCGATTTCTGTTCCTTCTTTTGAATATTCCGCTTCTATTAATGCAAGCCCAATATTTTTCTTCAATGTAGGAGAAAAACTTCCTGTTGTAACATAACCGATTTTTTTACCGTCAGCATAAACTTCATAGTGACTTCTTGGAATTCCTCTGTCAATCATTTCAAAGCCTATTACTTTTCTATTTACACCTTCTGATTTTTGTCTGGATAAAACTTCCTTGCCAATAAAATCTTCCTTTGCAAGTTTTACAGAAAATCCAAGACCTGCTTCAAGTGGAGTTATGTCCTTGTCTATTTCCTGTCCATATAACGGAAGTGCTGCCTCGAACCGCAAAGTATCCCTTGCACCTAAACCTGCAGGAACTAGCTTTTCATCTTTTCCTGTTTCCATTAGCAAATCCCACAGTCTAGACCCATCGGATGAAGCAACATAAAGCTCAAATCCATCTTCTCCCGTGTAGCCTGTGCGGGATACCAGTACATTTATGCCCCCGACATTAACATTCTCTTTAAAATGATAAAATTTTATTTCATTTAAATCATCAGCTGTTAATTTCTGCATAACACTTTGTGCTTGTGGACCTTGAAGGGCAAGCTGTGCATAGTCATTTGAAACATTTTTTACCTCAACATTGCCAAATACATGATTTTCTATCCATTCAAAATCCTTGTCTGTATTAGAAGCATTAACTACCAATAAATAATCTGTATTGCTGTACTTATAAACCAGCAAATCATCAACCACTCCTCCATCCTGATAACACATTGTTGTATAAGCAATTTGATTGTTTGAAAGTACAGAAATATCGTTTGTTACAATGAATTGAATAAATTTTTCTGCTTCTTCACCCTTTACAGTTATTTCTCCCATATGTGATACATCAAACAGTCCAGCCGCAGTTCTTACAGCTTCATGTTCCAATAGTATCCCAGAATACTCAACAGGCAGCGCCCATCCTCCAAAGTCAATTATTTTTCCTTTCAGCTCCAGATGTTTTTCATATAATGGTGTCGTT
>JAQSYS010000188.1 GCA_029256005.1 Sedimentibacter sp. | reverse complement strand
AGTCCTCTTCTCCATTATTTACAGTACTGGCTGTTACTTCATTTTCTCTATCAAACATCACTATACCTGCCTGTTAATATTTTTTAATGCTTCTTTTATAATTTCATTTTCTGTCTTTCCATTAAAATCTATTTTATCTAGAGTTTTTTTAGCTTCATAGGAATTGAAGCCCAATGCTGTTAAAGCATTCAGTAAATCAGAAGATTCACTGTCAATAATAAGACTGCTCATTTCTTCAGCACTAGTACCCAGGCTGTCCAATGATCCAACCTTGTCTTTAAGCTCTAATATTATTTTGCTGGCTGTTTTCTTCCCTATACCTGGAGCCTTGGACATTCTTTCAGCATCATTCTTTAAAATAATTTCGCGAATTGTATTATGCTCATAAGTTGACAACACAGAAAGTCCAGCCTTAGGTCCAACTCCGTTTACAGAAATAAGTTTTCTAAAAAGCTCAATTTCGTCTGTTGTCAAAAAACCATAAAGAGCTATAATATCCTCTCTTATATGCATGTATGTTTGCAATAAAACTCTTTCTCCTTCTCTCACCTTATTGAGAGTTGAAAATGAAGTATTTATGTAATAGCCAATGTCATTATTATCTAAAATTATATAATCCAAACCCTTTTTGATTATTTCGCCTCTAATAAAGCTTATCATTTTTCCTCCGATTTGATATTAATATTTTAATATTTTAAAGTTATTTGCAAATTTTAAGCAATGAGCATGACAAATTGCAGCTGCCAATCCGTCAGCCACATCATCAGGCTTTGGTACGCTATCAAGATGAAGTATCACTTTCACCATTTCCTGAACCTGCTTCTTTTCTGCCCTGCCATATCCTACGATTCCTTGTTTTATCTGTAGCGGAGTATATTCATAAAGAGGAATAGAGTTATTTTCCGCAGCTAATAGATGAACACCTCTTGCTTGAGCTATAGCAATTGCAGTCTTGACATTTTTGTTGTAAAATAATTCTTCAATTGCAACAGCGTCAGGCTTGTACAAATCAAACAATTTTGTGTAGCTCTCATATATTTTTTTTAGTCTCTTTGGAAATTCCTCGCAACTTTCAGTAGTCACAGCTCCATAATCTATAACTTCAAACTTATTTCCTATGTATCTTAAAACACCGTAACCTGATATTGCAAGGCCAGGGTCTATTCCAAATATTATCATTAATTTCTCCTAAATCCTTAAGTTATTACAAATTATAGCATAATTTCACAGCTATGTTAAGATTTTTTTATTAGCGTTCCACCATGTAAATCTTACCTTTATAAATTATCTGTTGCAATATAATAAAATATGTTATAATAAACACTATCTGAGGATGAATTTTGTATCAGTGTGAATCAAGTCGATTTCGGCTTGCACTTATGATAAGCTTAATAAAAAATGAGGTTAATATGTTTAAGAAAGCCAGCAAACTTAAAAGATTTGATTTTATATTATTTTTAACGACAATAATGCTATGTGTATTTGGATTCATTATAATAAACAGTGCAACAATGAGTAAGTTGTCAGGCAGCGAGCCATATCTAAAGACACAAATAACAGCCTTTGCTTTAGGTTTAGGAGTATTATTTGTATTGATAATGATTGACTATGATATATATGGTCATTTCTACTTACCTATTTATGGAATAACAATTGCTTTTCTGATTTATGTCTTGATTAACCCCGTCAGCGCTTCAGAATGGGGTGATGTAAGAAGCTGGGTTGCAATAGGTCCCATCGTATTTCAACCATCCGAATTAGCGAAGTTTGGGGTAATAATTTCTGTTTCTAAATACATTGATATCAATAAAGATGATTTAAACAATCCGGCAGTACTCGTTAAGGTTCTTGTTTTTGCATTTATTCCGGTTGCATTGATATTATTGCAGCCTGACCTTGGAACAGCCTTAGTTTTCATCTTCTTCATAGCTGTCATGATATTCATAGCAGGGATTGACCAAAAATATATTATTACAGTTCTATTGATTGGATTAATACTTTTGATCATTGGTTTAGTATCCTTTTACTATATAATGCAAGATTATGTCCCTAATGAAGATTACAGATTGGACAGAATCGTTTCATTCTTTTATCCTGAAATTGACCCTGAGGACACCGGTTACCAGGTGATTCAATCAAAGACTGCGATTGGTTCTGGAATGATTTATGGCAGAGGGCTATTTAAAGGAGTTCAAAATCAACTTGGTTATCTTCCGACAAAGGAAACTGACTTTATTTTTGCAGTAATCGGTGAAGAGCTGGGTCTACTTGGCGGATTGTTTCTTCTGTCGCTCTATGCACTTTTGCTTTATAGACTCGTCAAAATTGCAAAAAATTCATCAAATTTATTCGGTTCGCTTATAGCATCTGGTATAGCTGCAATGTTATTTTTCCATATATTTGAAAATATCGGTATGACTATGGGCTTGATGCCGGTTACCGGAATACCTCTCCCATTTATTAGTTCCGGAGGAACGTTTATGCTTGTAAACATGGTTAGTATAGGGCTATGTTTGAGTGTAGGAATGAAAAGAGGAAAAAGAGATTTAAACGACTTCTTATAAAAGGCTTTGTGACAAGGGGACGGGGTTGTTATCATCTCAATAGATGACAGCAACCCCGTCCCCTTGTTTACCCATTGTTTTTATTCGAAGCAGCTTCCTCCGATAAATTCTCTAAGTATCGAAGTATTTGCAATAGCACTTTCATCTTCAATTGGTTTAAAATAGCTTAAAAATTTGAGAAGTCTCTGTCTTTCAGGATAAAATTTACTGTCTTTCTCGATTTCTTTTATTAATGGTTCTGCATATTTTTTTAATACACAAAGTTCATATACCAATGCAGAATTAAAAATTGCATCTGCATTTTCCTGGAAAGGAAAGATGAATCTTTCAGCTCCCCTAATAACATTATCCCATAACTCCATGGTTTTAAGCGCATTATTGCCTCTATGTGTATTGTCTCTTACGATTCTTCTAATAAGTCTTAAATCAGATGTTGAAATACGGTTGTGATTGTCAATATTTAATTGAGTAAGAGCACTTATATATACTTTAAACTTATTTATTTGTGGAATTTGCTTCGTAAGTTCATCATTTAAACCATGAATGCCTTCAATAATAATTATATGGTCCTTTGTTAATGTAACAGGTTCTCTTGTGTATTCTCTTTTACCCAGTTTGAAATTGTAAACCGGTATACTTACATCTTCACAGGATATTAAGCTTAACAACTGCTCATTGAATAATTCCAAATCAAGAGCTGCGATAGTTTCAAAGTCTACCTCTCCGTTTTCATCCTTTGGAGTAAGATGTCTCTCAACAAAATAATCATCAAGTGACAGTGCAAATGTCTTTTTACCATTAACCCTAAGCTGTATTGAAAGCCTCTGTGCAAAGGTTGTTTTACCTGAAGATGATGGTCCTGCAATCAACACAATCTTAATATTTTTATCATTAGCTATTTCATCTGCAATATATGCTATTTTTTTCTCATGCAGAGCTTCATTAATCCGTATCATATCATCTATAGTGTTATTGTCAATTTTCTTATTCAGAGCACCAACATACCCTACATCCATTATTTCCCCCCAATCCTCTGCTTCCTTAAATACCTTATAAAGCTTCTTTTGTTCAATATATTCAGGAATTTCAAAATTGTTTTCTCTGGTGGGATAATTTAATATTATGCCTGGATAAAACATTCTTAAATCAAATTTATTAATAAACTCTGTATTAGGTGCTAGATAACCATAAAAAGTATCATAATATCCGTCTATTTCATATACACGTATATTATCTCCAATCCAGTATTTTAATAGCTCTACCTTATCATTCATTCCTTGTTTAAGAAAAACTTCTTCAGCTTCTTTCAAACTTAAGAAAATAGTGTTAATTGGCCTTTTAGCGTCTATGATTTCCTGCATTCTTCTTTTAATATTTTCAAGTTGATTTTTGTTTGAAAGATGCTTATATTCAAGTTCTGTATACAAGCCCTTATTTAATGAATGCTTTATTGTGACGTTAACATCTTTTAATATATCCTTGCAGGCTTTTATATAAATCAATGACAGTGTTCTAATATATATCCTATGACCGTCTCTATCCTTAATGTTTAGAAATTCTATATTGTCATTTTCATTAAATTCAGCATTCATAAGCTCTTGAAGCTTATTATTGACCTTGATACCCAAGTACTTGCTGTAATCTTCCTTATACGTCTTCTTAAGCAAATCTAGAAGGGATTCATTCTTATCAATATCAAGTACTTTATTTTCATTGACTAATAATATCTTCATGTAGCCTCCTCTAATTCAAAGATATCCTTTCATTTATATCTGATTTTATTTCCATTCCGTTTAAATACGAAAGATTCTCTTCATATCCACCCAAAACAAGCCTATAGGCATGAAGAACTTGAAATTTTTCATTATCCTTTCTGCCATACTTTTTATCTCCGGCAACTGGATGCCCTATTGATGACAAATGGGCTCTTATTTGATGTGCTCTTCCGGTTTCTATTTCAATTTCTAGCCATGTAAAATTTCCTTCTGTTCGCAAAGGACGTGCATAAGTTACTATTTCTTTAGCATTATCAGAATCTTCTTTAACTATTTTAACCATGTT
>JAQSYS010000187.1 GCA_029256005.1 Sedimentibacter sp. | reverse complement strand
TAAATGTAGTAACAGGCAAGATAATGGAGCTTGAAAGTCACCCGAATGCAGATAAATTGGTGGTTACTCAAATAGATATAAATAATGGTGAAAATGTTCAAATTATTACAGGAGCAAAGAATGTTAAGGTAGGAGATATTGTTCCTGTGTGTCTAGAAGGAGCAGTTCTTCCAAATGGACTTAAAATAAAGAAAACAAACTTCAGGGGACTTCCTTCTTATGGAATGATGTGCTCTTATGAAGAGCTTGGGTTTGATGACAAGGTTATACCAAAAGAAGCAAGAGATGGAATTGCGATTCTTCCTTCTGGTACTGAATTAGGAAAAGATATAAAGGATGTATTAGAGCTGGATGGAAGTGCTTTGGAGGTTGAAGTAACATTCAATAGACCGGATTGTTTGAACATTGTGGGAATGGCAAGAGAAACAGCTGCTACATTGGGAACGAAATTTAAATTCCCTGAGATAGAAATAAAGAATGAACAAGGAAATATAAAAGATTATTTAAATGCAGTTGAAATAGCAGATGAAGATTTATGCTCACGTTTCTATGCTAAAGTAATAAAAGATTTAAAAATTGGTCCTTCACCTCTTTGGATGCAAAGAACATTGATGGATGCTGGCATGAGACCTATAAATAACATAGTTGATGTAACAAACTATGTTATGCTTGAACTTGGGCAGCCGTTACATGCATACAACTTAAAAGCGTTGGAAGGCAGTAAGCTTGTTGCAAGAAGAGCTAAAAGGGATGAAACAATTGTTACAATTGACCAAAATGAAAGAAAGCTTGAAGAAAGTATGCTTGTTATAGCAGACGGAGAAAAACCGGCATGTATAGCTGGAGTTATGGGAGGATACTATTCTGAAATCAGTGATGATACTCAAGTAATGGTTTTAGAAAGTGCAAACTTCAATCCAAAGTCCATAAGAGAAACATCCAAAAAATTAGGGATGCGTTCAGAAGCATCTGCAAGAAATGAAAAGCCTATGGGCTATGTAATGGTCGAATTGGCTGCAAAAAGAGCTTGCCAACTAATAGAAATGATTGGTGCAGGAACAGTTGTCAGCGGTTACTTAGAAGCAGGGAAAAGTGAATATGTACCACCTGTTGTAACGCTTAGACCACATCGTGTTAAGTGGCTTTTAGG
The DNA here is from genome assembly GCA_029256005.1 of Sedimentibacter sp. Classification (GTDB taxonomy): domain Bacteria; phylum Bacillota; class Clostridia; order Tissierellales; family Sedimentibacteraceae; genus Sedimentibacter. Next base: position 3,541 of record JAQSYS010000187.1, on the reverse strand, counting down.
AATTGATATACCTGTTGATGATATGCTTAAATATTTGAATACTCTTGAGATTGAATCAACCTTTGATGGTGAAAAAATAATCAGCAAGATTCCATATTTCAGAACAGACATAGAACAGGAAGCGGATTTGATTGAAGAAGTTGGAAGAATTTACGGATTTGAAAACATAGCTTCAAAACCTCTTTTAGGAAGCACTAGAGTTGGGAGAAAGTCAGATAAACGAAACCTTGAAGATTACATTAAAACAATTCTTTGTGGAATGGGACTCTATGAAATTACAACTTACTCATTCATAAGCCCAAAATCATATGATAATATTAATGTAGCTCAAGATAGTCCTTTAAGAAATTACGTAAGAATATTAAATCCATTAGGAGAAGATTTCAGTTCCATGAGAACTACATTAATTCCAAATATAATGGAGGTTGTTCAGAGAAATTCAAACAGGGGCGTTGATGATGCCAAACTGTATGAAGTAGGAAGCATATTTGTTCCAAAGGATCAACCTGTTACACAGGAGCCTTATGAAAAATTAAAGCTTTGTGTAGGAATGTACGGAAAATATGATTTTTATGACTTAAAGGGAATAATTGAAGGGGTATTATCAAGACTTGGAATAACAGTTTCTTTAAAGGCTGTAAATGATAATCCTACATTCCATCCTGGTAGAACTGCGGCAATGTATGTAAATGGTGATTTAATTGGAATTTATGGTGAAGCAAGCGCTCAGACACTCTCTAACTACGGCTTGGACCACAAAGTATATTTGGCTGAATTAGATGTTGAATTGATTTTGAAACATAAGAATGCTGAATGGAAGTATGTGGCTCTTCCTAAATATCCTGCAATGGTTAGGGATATTGCGGTTATTGTTAAGGATGAAATACTTGCAGGTGATATGATTGAAGTAATAGAAGCTGCTAATCCTCATTTAATCGAAAGTGTAAAGTTGTTTGATGTGTACAAAGGTGAACACATCGATGAAGGATATAAAAGTGTTGCTTTCTCTGTAACTTATAGAAACAAGGAACGCACATTAAAGGATAAGGAAGTTGAAAATATAAATAATAAAATTCTTCAAGATCTGGAAAGTAAATTTGAAGCAAAATTAAGATTGTAATAAAAAAAGAGATTCTTCGGGCTACTCCTTCAGAATGACAGTACAAATACGACATTGTCATCCTGAGCGTATCGAAGAATCTCTTTTTATGCTTGTTTTTTGCTTTTTAAGTAAAACCATAGGGCTATGCCTGCTACTATTGAGCCAAGGCTTATTAGCTGTGCCACTCTCATGCCTAAGAACATTAAACTGTCAGTTCTTAAACCTTCTACGAAAAATCTTACAATTGAATATAAAATTAAATAAAGTGCGACTACTTGACCATGAGTAGTTTTTTTATTTTTTCTGAACCACATAAGAAAAATAAAAATTGCTATATTCATTATGGATTCATATAAAAACGTCGGATGCACCTTCTGGCCATTCACCACTATTCCCCACGGCAAATCAGTAGGGCCTCCATAAGCTTCCTGATTAATGAAATTTCCCCAACGTCCTATTGCTTGACCAAGAGCCACGCTTGGTATAATTATATCAAGAAGTTGAAGAACATTGATTTTTCTTTTCCTGCAAAACAAAATTCCGACTATGATACCTGCAATGAGGGCACCATGTATTGCTAACCCGCCGTTTCTTATATTGATGATCTCAGCCGGATGAAGGCTGTAATAACCCCATGAAAATATTACATAATATGCTCTCGCGCCAACAATAGCAGTAGGGATTGCAATAAGAAGAAAATCTAGCAGATTGTCTTCCTTGAAACCAACTCTTCTACATTCTCGCAGAGCAAAATACACTCCCAATAATACTCCTGATGATATTAAGACACCATACCACATTATATCAATTCCAAATATTCTAAATGCCACTGGATCCATAAAACCTCCTATTAACAATTGCATAACGATAGGTGAACAGTAGATTGCTATTGCTGAACAATTGTATATCTATTAATAATATTTCTAATTATAACAGTAACATTATTATTAAGTCAAATAAAAGATAAAACCACTCCTCATTACATGTTACAGCTTTTTTTACAAAATACAGGTAATAATCACTTAATAATATCATTTTTGATGTTTTAGAAAAAATCCTGTTATAAATAGTATTGATAAATTGCTTATAAAAATCATGGAAATTACAAAAAAAACTGTGGACAAAATATTTTTTATAATTTTTAAAAAAATAGTGGCGCGTTTTACCCACATTGTGGTATAATATGCCCAGTAGGTGGTAGAAAATGTTTACTGGTGAATTCGTTCATTCATTTGATGAAAAGGGAAGGGTTATAATTCCTTCTAAATTTAGAAATGAGTTAGGGGAAACTTTCTATATTGGCAAAGGTTTGGATAAATGTTTATTCGTTTATCCTATTGAAACATGGAATGAATTTGTTGGTAAACTCAAGAATTTATCCACATTCAACAAGCAGGAAAGATTTTTCTTAAGAAGATTTGTTTCAGGATTTAGTGAATGTTCTTTTGATAAACAGGGCAGAATACTTATACCACCAACATTAAGAGAATTCAGTGAATTAAATAGCGAAGCTTCTATAATAGGGGTTATAGACAGAATAGAAATTTGGAATAAAGACAGTTGGAATGATTACTCCAACAATGACGAATTTGATTTTGACAGCATCGCAGAAAAAATGTCAGATTTGGGGATAGGGTTATAACTAGGTAGGAGGAGTCACATGGATTACAAGCATACTTCGGTTTTAATGGACGAATCTATAGGGGGATTAAACATTAAGGCAGACGGAATTTATGTTGATGCAACTTTAGGAGGGGGAGGTCACACTGAGGAAATACTGAAAAGAGTTACTGAGGGAACAGTAATTGGTATTGACCAGGATGATTATGCCATTGGAAGAGCAACAGAAAAATTAAAAGAATATAAGAATTTTAAAGCTGTTAGAAATAACTTCAGCAATATTGCTGAAGTATTAGATGATTTAAATATAGAGAAAATAGACGGAATATTATTCGATTTAGGAGTTTCTTCTTTTCAATTAGATATACCGGAAAGAGGCTTCAGTTACAACAATGATATGCCTCTTGATATGAGAATGGACAAAAGCCAAACAACTACTGCAAGACATATTGTTAATGGATATGAGGAGCATGAGTTATCAAGAATACTATGGGAATACGGCGATGAAAATTGGGCTGCGAGAATAGCTAAATTTATTGTTCAGGAAAGAGAACAGGAATTCATTGAAACTACTGGACAACTGGTGAGTATCATCAAAAAGGCGATTCCGAAGCAAGCGCGTCAAGAAGGCGGACATCCGGCTAAAAGAACGTTTCAAGCAATTCGAATCGAGGTTAACAGAGAACTTGAAATACTTGAGAATACTATAAAAAGTGCAGTTGATAGGCTTAATGAAGGCGGTAGAATATGTGTAATAACATTTCATTCTTTAGAGGATAGAATTATTAAAAACACATTTGCAGATTTAAATAAGGATTG
>JAQSYS010000186.1 GCA_029256005.1 Sedimentibacter sp. | reverse complement strand
CTGAAAATTGAACCTATATCTCTGTTTAATGTTTTTGAAGTCAGATTAATTAATAATTCCTCAGCTGCTGAAATACTCGCTATACAACAAATAACAGTAGCAGCTATTTCTTTTCCAATAATAAAAAGTAGAAAAGGAAAGAAAAATAAGATTATTCCTGTTGTTTTATTGGCATAAGTATGTAAAAAAGCAAGCTGCTGATACTTTGTAAAGCCAATAATTATTGAAATCAAGCGTACTATTGCAATAATAGCTATCCAGTAGATTATCCACAATGGAAGATTAATAATTGGTATAAGAATTAACAATACAATAGTAATAAATATCAAATCAGCAATACTATCTAACACCTGCCCGAATTTGCTTGAAGCATCAATTTTTCTTGCAACATGTCCATCTAAAACGTCACTTAATCCACACATAAAATAAAAGAAAAAGAACAGAGCTGAAAATGGTTTTACAAGTAATAAACAAACAGATGCAAATATTCTAAAAAATGTAATGAAGTTAGGAATATTTTTAATGGATTTCACCTCAGTAATTATAAATAAATTATTTAACAAATTAACATTATCATATTATTTCTTATATAAAAATGTTATTATTCTACATATTCAATAACAAAATCAGTAAAAAGAATACCTTCTAAATGGTCTATTTCGTGACAGAAGCACTTTGCTAAGTCTCCTGTACCTGTCAATATAATTTCCTCTCCATCTTCGTTTAATGCTTGTACTGTTACTTTTTTAGGTCTTAATAATTTACCCCATATATTTGGATTACTTAAACAACCTTCTATAACTTCCTGTGTTCCCTCTTGTTTAATTATCTTAGGATTTACCAACTTTATAAGTCCTTGTCCCATATCTATTACAACTAATCGTTTCAATATTCCTACTTGTGGAGCTGCCAATCCTCCACCACTTTCTGTATTATACATAGTATCAGCCATATCATTTAATATTTGCCTTATTTTATCATCTACAACTTCAACTACCTTACTTTTTTTCCTTAATATTTCATCATCAAATAATCTTATTTGTCTTATTGCCATTTAAACTACACCTCTAATCTAAATTAACTTTTACTTGCTACTAATTCCTTCAATATAACTGTTAAATATGATATTGTTCATTAAACTAAGTCCTCTAAATGTCCCGTATCATTAATACACTTTACAATCGGTTTATCTTCTAAAATATCATAACTAATAATGCTTATACTGCAATTATCAATCTCCATACTAAATCTCTTGTACTGTTCTAACCCTAAAAACTCGCATAATAGTATAGCAATTGTACCTCCAGAAGTTACTATTGCAACATTTTCATGTTTTTGTTTCTTTATATTGTCTATAATTTCCTTTACTCTATTATAAACATCTTGACCACACTCTCCATTAGGATAAGGTAAATCTGCTAAATGCTTATGCCACTGCTTTGCATAATCTTCATTAATGATATACCTCTCTTCCATAGTCAACTTATCCCATGCACCCATATTAATTTCTCTTAATTCTTCTTTAATAATAATCTCTGCGCCTATATAATTATTTAGTATCTCTGTTGTTTCTATAACTCTTTTTAAATCACTTGAATATATAATATCTATATTATATTTCTGTATTCTTTTTCCTAATAATTCTGCTTGCTTTTTCCCTAATTGATTTAAATCTATATCCGTAGCTCCTTGAAACTTTCCGCCTTTATTCAAATTAGTTTGTCCATGTCTTAATAAATAAATATTCATTATTCACCTCAAAGTGTAACTCCTTTGACCAAATTGTTCTAAGAGTATGCGAACCAATCTATTTTATCCTATTATAAACCCTTATCCAACCCTAGTGCCATTAGGTACAATTTTTTCTGGTTGTGCCAATACAGGGACAATACCATCTGCATATCCGATATCAAATAGCATTCCTTCAGAAAGTTCTCCTGCCATTTTCTTAGGAGCAAGGTTTACAACAAATAATGCTTGCTGTCCTTCTATTTCTTTTGGATTTTCTCTTTCACCTTTCATCCCAACTAATATAGTCCTCATAAAATCACCAAAATCAACTGAGAGTCTAACCAACTTATTCGAATTTTCAATATCCTCAACTGATATTATCGTTCCTACTCTAATATCAATTTTATCAAGCATATCTAATGTAATATTAGGCTTAACTGAAGCATTCATAGCATTCCTCCTAATTAAATTTATTATATTATTTTTACACAGTATTCTACCAAACATTATTATCATATTCTATTAATTTCATCGCAGATATATTGTAAGGCATTGTTCTCTATCGATTATTTAGAATCTTTTTCTTATTTTCAATAAAAGAATTAAACTCTGTTGTCAATTCTTCATTCTCCGGCTGACCAACTATTTTCCATATGGTGTCATAAATATAAGACTTATCTTCAATTTCATAATCATTATTTTTATGGTCGTATTCCAACAAATATATATATAAGCCATTAAGTGCTTCAAACATACCTTCTTTTTCCTTGTAAGAGGTTATGTGAAAACAATTCTGTGCATTTTTCAAACCACAGATTGTTTGATAATAATTTTTAATTTTTTCCTCATTACTTAACATACTATAATCCTTAGATAATCCGCTCATAGAATCAGAGATTGCTTCTACAAAATTCTGATCGACTCTCTTTTGCATTGCATTTTTTTCTGACATTACCATAAGAAGTGAAACTGATATTATAAGCAACAATAAAATTAATAATGCCTGTATAGTCCTCCTTGAAATTTTCATTGTTCCTCCTTGTATAGCATTTATTTAGTAAGCTCTAAAAATTGTGCGACAAATTCTTATTTACAGTTATTCACTCATCACATAATTGAAAAACCATAGTTTCGAATATCTGACCATCTATACTAATTATTTCATCAATAGGGATTACTGTACCATCTGTCATGGCGACACTCCGTTTATATTGGTCTATTTTTTTTACTGTACTAATAGCAGTAACATAGGCACCGCCATTTTTCTTCACATCTGGTTGAAAATAGGTAATTGCAATTTCAGGATGCTCTTCAAGCTGGTCTTCTATGATTTGCAATCTATGGCTCAAAGTATTTTTCATGTATTCATCCAATTCTACTCTCTCATCAGTCAGTCTTGCAGTTTCTTTGACGGCGGCATCATAACCAGTCAGTGCAGCGAAAGGAGAAAACTGAGCTGCTCGGTCAATGGCTTTCATATGAGGGTGTGTTGTAGAGACATGGTGCGGTAGATGGATGATGTCATCGTATTTTCCTGTCATGCCTTGTGCCCTCCTATCTGCTTATTCCGTTCCAATGTAGTAGCGCCTTCTTCCAGATTCATCCCCTTAATAATGGCGTTCTTTCCATATTTCTTTTTTATTTCTAATATTGTTTTCTGCATTTTTTGCTCACGCGTAAGTTCGGCTTCTTCTTCCTCTTTTTTCTTTTTCATATCATCGTAATCAGTAAAGAGATCAAGCTGTTCAAAGTTATCTATCTTTTGAATGTCTGCCTCATCAACAACATGATTGGCAGTAATGTTCACTCTCCTGATTAAAAGATTTTTATCAACAATGCGGTCATATAATTCTGTAACAGCATCTATAATTAACTTTGTAGAGGAGGTCTGTCTGTCAAGATTTATTGTACCACGAGCTGACTTGGGCACGGAACGTCCGTAGTGGTCAACGGTAATCGCCCCATGATATGATTTCTTTTTCTCAGGACTTGTCAGGTTTTCAATATCATAACCCACCGTCAAAACAAGTTGATCTGTCACAAGCCTTTTATCTACCAAGTCAAGTACAAGCAAATCAGTCATTTCCCGCACAATCAGTTTCGCTTTGTCAAAGGTATAGGCAGAGTGCAACACCTGCCCTGATCCAATACTGTTTGTGCTTGGCTTATATGCTTTAATTTCGGCAATAGTGCACGGTTCCCATCCCCAGGCATGGTCAATCAACAACTCAGCATTGATGCCGAATAGTTTATAGAGTAAATCCTCGTTATAGTAATCGTTGCTTTTACCAAGAGAGCATCTTGCAATATCTCCCATTGTATAGAGACTTTGCTCTTCTAACTTCTTAGCATATCCTTTCCCAACACGCCAAAAGTCTGTAAGAGGATGATGTGACCAAAACAATTGACGGTAGCTCATTTCGTCCAATTCAGCAATCTTCACGCCTTTTTCATTGGCAGGAATGTGCTTAGCCCTAATATCCATAGCAACCTTGCAGAGATACAGATTTGTTCCAATTCCTGCTGTTGCTGTAATACCAGTAGTTTCAAGAACATCTAGAATCATTTTCGTTGCAAGCTCATGTGCTGAAAGATTGTAAGTGTTCAGGTAATTTGTGGCATCAATGAATACCTCGTCGATGGAGTAGACATGAATGTCTTCAGGTGCAATGTACTTCAAGTAGATATTATAAATCTGAGTGCTATACTCTATATAATATGCCATTCTTGGCGGAGCAGCAATGTAGTCCAACGCCATATCAGGTGAGGACTTCACTTCAGTATCGTTGAAGGATGCTCCTGAAAAAGTTCGTCCTGGTGCTTTACTTAACCGTTTTGCATTTACTTCCTTGACTTTCTGAACCACCTCAAACAGCCTCGCCCTACCGGGAATACCATATGCTTTGAGGGTAGGAGAAACAGCGAGACAGATAGTTTTTTCAGTGCGACTTGCGTCAGCT
>JAQSYS010000185.1 GCA_029256005.1 Sedimentibacter sp. | reverse complement strand
ATGGATAAAGATATTGAAAATATAAGAGTAAGTATTAATATTAATACAGATACAATTTAGGAGGATTTATGGCTTTAAGAAATTTAAGATATGAAGGCGATGAAATTTTAAGAAAGAAGAGCAAGGAAGTAAGTGTTGTAGATGATAAAATAAGAACACTTCTCGAAGATTTGCTGGACACTATGTATGCTCATGACGGAGTAGGGCTTGCAGCACCACAGGTTGGCATATTAAAACGAGCTGTTGTAATAGACGTTGAAGATGGCAATGTATATAAGATGGTTAATCCTAAGATTATTGCAAGGTCAGGAGAGCAGATTGGACAGGAAGGCTGCTTAAGCGTGAAAGAAAAAAAGGGAATTGTGAAAAGACCTATGAACATCACTGTGGAATATACAAATGAAAATGGAGAAACAGTAATCCTTGAGGCTGAAGAACTGTTAGCAAGAGCAATATGCCATGAAGTAGACCATTTGGAAGGTATATTATTTGTTGATAGAGTAAAAAATAAATAGGTGAAATTATGAAAGTTATTTTTATGGGAACACCGGAATTTGCAGTGCCTACATTAAGAAAGCTTCATGAAAACGGTCATGAAGTAACTCTTGTAGTGACACAGCCTGACAAACCGTCAGGAAGAGGAAAGAAGCTTAAGAAGTCTGAGATTAAGGAAGCTGCCGAAGAGCTTGGACTTCCTATTTTTCAACCGGATAGAATCAAAAAACAAGAAAATATTGAAGTTCTAAAATCATACAATCCGGATGTAATAGTCGTTGTTGCATATGGTCAATTACTAAATAAAGATATATTAGATCTTCCAAAATACGGTTGCATAAATGTTCATGCATCACTGCTTCCAAAGCTAAGAGGAGCAGCGCCTTTAAATTGGGCTATTATTAACGGTGAAACACATACTGGTGTAACAACCATGCAAATGGATGTGGGTTTAGATACCGGAGACATGTTGCTAAAATCAGAAGTAGAAATTAATGAAGACATGAATGTTGGAGAACTTCACGACATTTTAATGCATACCGGAGCAGAGCTTTTGATTGAAACTTTAAAAAAGCTCGAAAAACATGAGCTACATCCAGAAAAACAAGATGATTCACTTTCAAATTATGCGCCAATGTTTAATAACGAAAACCGTAAGATAGACTGGAATTTAAGCGCAAAAAGCATTCATGATTTAATCCGAGGATTGTCTCCTTGGCCAACGGCGTATTTTACAATGGATGAAAAAATAATTAAAGTTTATGAATCAAAATATAAAATTGAAAAAACAAATTATGAACCGGGTTATGTTATAAAGGCTAATGAAGAAGGTATTTTTGTAGCTGCCTGTGATGGGGTCGTAATATTAAAGGAAATTCAAATGCCAGGTAAAAATAAAATGAAGATTGACGCATATTTAAGGGGCAACAAATTTCCAGAGCACATTTCATTGGTATAACAATTGGTGATTGATCACTTGTTGTAAAAATAGTAGTACTATGCAAGCAATAGAAAGAGGAACTTATGGATAACAGCTATAGAACACAGGTTATAGAAACATTAAAAAAAATATTTAAAGACAAATCATATTCCAACATTGTTATCAACAATGATATGAAAAATATTGATAAGAGGCATTTGTCTCTTTACAGAAAATCAGTCTTGGGGGTTATTGAAAATTTAATTTTCATCGATTGGATTATCAATGATATTTCTGCCACAAAGACAAAGAAAATGGAAATGGATGTGTTAATTGTTCTTAGGCTGGCTGTTTATCAGCTGTTTTTTCTTGATAAGTCTCATGAAAATATTGTAGTTAATGAAAGTGTGCAATTTATAAAGGATAAGGGAAATATAAGAGCTTCTAAATTTGTGAATGCTGTATTAAGAAACACTTTACGAAATAAAGAAGAATTACTAGATAAAATGAATAAGCTTCCTTTTGATGATTATTTAAGTGTGAAGTATTCATATCCAATGGAATTAGTAAAAAAGTGGAAGTTGCAGTTTGGAAAAGAAAAATTGGAAGAAGTTTTTGCTGCAAATAATGCTGAAGCTCAATTAGAAATTAGAGTAAACACCTTGAAAATTACAAGAGATGAATTGTTAGAGATTTTTGAACAGAAAGGCATTAAAGCTTATAAATGTAAGTATGCAAATAAAGGTATATTTCTTGAAGCTCCTTTTGAGATAGATAAGACGGATGAATTTAAAAATGGACTTTTTTCTATACAAAGTGAAAGCTCCATACTTGCTGGACAGATATTGAGCCCAGAGGAAAACAGTCTTTTAGTTGATGTATGTGCAGCACCTGGAGGTAAATCTCTTAATGCTGCTGAAATAATGCAAAATAAGGGAAAAATAATTAGTAGGGACATATACTCTGGAAAATTGTCAATGATTGATACTGAAGCTAGACGACTCGGCATAAACATAGTAGCAACTGAAGAATACGACGCCACGAAGCTTGATGAAAGACTAATTGGAAAAGCGGATTATGTTATTGCAGACGTACCGTGCACAGGTCTCGGAATAATAAGACGAAAACCTGAAATAAAATATAAAAATACAGACCAGGATTTAAAGGAAATTCGAAAGATTCAATATAAAATATTGGAAAATGCTTCAAAATATTTAAAACAGGAAGGCAGACTTGTTTATTCAACCTGCACCACAAATAATGAAGAAAATATCGAACTTGTAAATGAGTTCTTAAATAAAAACAAAGAGTTTATCTTATGCGACATATCCGACAAGGTTGATGAATATTTCACAACTGCAAAGGATGGATATATTGAAATATATCCGCATGTGCACTCAATGGATGGCTTTTTTATTGCGAAGTTGAAGAGAGTATGATATAATTTTAATCATGAAAAATTAAGTTACATAGAAGGTAAATATGAAAAAAATAGATGATTTAAGCTTTGAAGAACTTGAAAGAGCTCTTGTTGAACTGGGAGAACCTAAATTTAAAGCAAAACAAATTTTTGACTGGATACATAACAAAACAGTTGAAGACTTTGAAGGTATGTCAAACATATCAAAAAAAACTAAAGAAGAATTAAGTAAAGTTTTTGAATTTACTTTAGGCTCAATTGAATTGAAGCTAGAATCAGAGCTTGATGAAACTAAAAAGTACGTAATTAAATTTGAAGACGGAAATGTTGTTGAAAGTGTGTTTTTAAAATATAAATTTGGCAATACTGCATGCATTTCATCTGAAGTGGGATGCAAGATGGGTTGTCTTTTTTGCGCTTCAACAAAGAATGGCTTTTTAAGAAGCTTGACTACAGCAGAAATGCTTAAACAAATATATTTGATTCAAAATGACACAAAAGAAAAAATATCTAATGTTGTAATTATGGGTTCTGGAGAACCACTTAACAATTATGATAATGTGATTAAGTTTTTAAAGCTTATAAATGATGAAAGAGGTCAGAATATTTCCATGAGAAAGATTACTCTTTCAACTTGCGGTATCGTTCCGAGAATTTACAGTCTTGCTGACGAAGATATTCCTATCACTCTGGCAATTTCTCTACATGCAGCCACTCAGGAAAAAAGAGAAGAAATACTTCCAATAGCAAAAAAATATAAGTTAGATGAAATTTTAAAAGCTTGCGATTATTATGTTGAAAAAACAGGAAGAAGACTTACTTTTGAATACATTATGATTAGTAGTTTCAACGACAGCCCTGAAGATGCGGAAATGCTGTCAAAAATCTTAAAGAATAAGTTGGCTAATGTGAATTTGATTCCTTGCAATTATGTTAAGGAAGCCAATATTAAACCTTCTGAAAATTTAGACATAGAAAGGTTTAAACGATTGCTTTATGATAAGGGTATAAATGCAACAGTAAGAAGAGAACTTGGAAGCGATATAAATGCTGCTTGCGGACAGCTTAGAAATAATTATCTTAAAATTTGAGGTGCCTTATGATGTCTTATTGGGAAACGAATAAAGGATTAATGCGAGAAAACAATGAAGATAATTTAATAGTTGAAGAATCTGACAGGTATAATCTTTATGCTGTTGCTGACGGAATGGGCGGACACAAAGCAGGAGAAGTTGCAAGCACGATAGCAATTGAAACTATAAGAGAAATATTTAAAAAAAGTAGTAAAAAGGAAGATTTCAAGGCTCCTTCATTTATAATCAAAAGCATAGAAGCAGCAAATAAGAAGGTTAGAGAAGAAGCATTATGCAAGGAAGAATGCACAGGAATGGGTACAACCATAACAATGGCTGTTATTGATTTGATGGATAATGTTGCTTATATAGCAAATGTAGGAGATAGCAGAGCTTACCTAGTTAAAAAAGATGAAATAATTCAAATAACAGAAGATCATACATATGTACACGAATTGTTAAAGGATGGGAAAATTACTTTAGAAGAAGCAAAACACCATCCAAAAAGAAATGTAATCACAAGAGCTGTAGGTAGTGAAGAATATGTACAGGCAGATATATTTGAAATTGAGTTATCCAACAATGATATATTTCTACTTTGTACTGACGGGTTGACCACACATTTGACTGATGAGAAAATTTTAAACATCATTAAGGAATATGGATGTTCAGAAAGTGTGCAAAAATTAATAAAACTTGCTAATGATAATGGTGGATCTGACAATATAACAATCATTATCGTTGATAATATCACTCGAGGTGAAGTTTATGATAGGTAAAATATTAGGAAATAGATATGAAATAATTGAAAAAATCGGCGGCGGAGGCATGTCAATAGTC
>JAQSYS010000184.1 GCA_029256005.1 Sedimentibacter sp. | reverse complement strand
TCATTGATTTTTTTAGACCATGTTTTAGTGTGTTCTTTTGTATATTGCTGCATCATTGCAGGATATGGTTCATCATAAAGGGGTAGATTATAATCAGCTACATCAACTAATTCGAATTCAGCATCAGTTCTTTTCTTTGCCAGTTCATGTACCCACTTAGCAACAGCTTCTCCATTTCTTCCCGGTTTTGTGCTTCCTAAAATTATAGCTATTTTTATCATTAAATCCTCCTATATTAAAATCAAAAATGATTTTTTCTGTTTTATTTAGTTAACTTATTAATACCCGAAATATAAAAATTTAAACAATATACATAAAATGTTGCTGTTTGGATAAAATGCAAATTAATTGAAATCATATATAAATTTTGATTTCTTAGTATTTTATGTATTGTAAAGGTTGTTACAATATGTTAATATAATTTTGATACGCAGCATTTATAAGATAGAAGGGAAATTAAAATTATGAAAAACTACATTATTGTAACTGATTCCACCACAGATTTACCGGTGAATATTATTGAAGAATATGGCATAATAGTAGTTCCTTTAGGATTTGGTTTTGAAAATGAAAATTATTTAAACTACCCTGACCATAGGCAGCTTAGCATAAAAGACTTTTATGAAAGAATAAAGAACGGAGAAAGGTCAACTACTACTCTTGTAAATGTAAAGACATTTGAAGAGTATCTAGAGCCAATACTTCAAGCGGGAAATGATGTTTTATATTTGGGTTTCTCATCACCTTTAAGCGGTACATATGGCTCATCTTTGTCAGCAAGGGATGAATTGTTGGAAAAATATAATGAAGCAAGAATTGAATGTATAGATACACTATCAGCATCAATGGGGGAAGGATTATTAGTTTATTATGCTTCTAAAATGAAGCAAGATGGAAAAAGCATAGATGAAGTTAAACAGTGGGTTTCAGATAATCTGCTCAATGTATGCCATTGGTTTACAGTAGATGACTTAAATCATTTAAAACGCGGGGGAAGAATAAGTGCTTTGACAGCAACTATTGGAACAGCATTAGGTGTAAAACCGATACTCCATGTTGACAATGAAGGACATTTAGTTCCTGACTCAAATGTTAGAGGACGCAAAAAGTCAATCAATGCACTTTTAGAACATATGGAAGCTACATGCATAAATCCGGAGGAAAATTCGGTTTTCATTAGCCATGCAGATTGCCTGGAAGATGCTGAATATCTTGGTAATTTAATAAAAGAAAAATTAAATGTTAAAGAGGTTGTAATTAGCTATATTGGACCTGTTGTTGGTTCACATACCGGCCAAGGAGCTGTAGCACTCTTTTTCTTTGGAAGAGAAAGATAATAGGTTAATGGGCGGACTTGACTTTAATGCCCGCCCATAAGACATAAAAAACCATTGACACAAGACAATAGTTTAAGATATAATTACTTTTGCTGTAAAACACTATGGAGAGCACTATGGAGAGTTGTCCGAGTGGTTTAAGGAGCACGCCTGGAAAGCGTGTTTACGGGAAACTGTAACGAGGGTTCGAATCCCTCATTCTCCGCCAAAATTATATAAAAGCAAAAACCAAAACCAGCTGTAATTTAAGCTGGATTTTTTGCATATATATGGTAAAATAATATTGTACTATATTAGGACTGGCATATATTATCTTTTAATTATTCGGGGGAATAATAATGGAAGGAAAATTTAAAGATTTAATTGATCAAGTGCCAAAGGATGTTTATTCAGATTCAAAAGCAATAATAAGCGAAAATATAGCAATATTCAAACCAAGAGCATTTATATTGAATAAAACAATGTGCTCAGAGGACTATAGTTTTATACTGGCTTCTTGTGACTTGCCACCTGCCAATATAGGTAAAAAGGAAATTCATCTTGGTAAGAATAGCCTTGTTACAATCGGCTCAGGAGTTGAATTTTCATGTAAAACATATATGCCTGCAAGGGAATATGTAAATATTGTTATCAAAAAGAACTTTTTAGAAGAAATAGCATCAAATATTACTGGAAAAAGCAATATAGATTTCTCTAAAGTTGAATATGGCAGAAGTAAACAATTCTTAAGAATCCTGTCTGATCTTGAAAGTGAATTGGTTTTTAATAACGATGACTGCCAATTAATGGTACAAAGCTTGACCACACAGCTGGTAATACAACTTTTACGAGACACAGGCAGCTATACAAGGAATTATTCCAATGTAACCGGAGAATATATTGTTAACAGTGAATACGATCCCATAATTTATACAAATCCAGATAGCTATTTCATATTATCTTACTATAATAAACTTCTTCCTGAAAATAAACTCACTAAAAGAGAAATTGAGATTGCATCTTTCTTAATTGACAGGTTTGATTATAACGAAATATCCAAAAAGCTTTTTATTTCTCGAAATACCCTTAAAACACATGCAAAAAATATTTATAAAAAATGTAATGTGTCAGGAAGGAAGGAATTAAGTTATAGAATCAGCAAGATGTATTTTGAATCATAATTATAATCACCCTCTAAGTATTAAAAATACTACTTTTAGGGTGATTTTTGTTTGTTCATAAAAATGATATAATTTATATGATATATACAATGTTTAATTGTAATTTAAGACAAATAAATAACTAAAAGGGGTGTTATGTTTTGAAGAAAAAGATTTCAATTTTTGTTCTTAGTTTATTATTATGTTTCACACTAGTTGGTTGCAGCGTGGAGGAATCTAAGGAGCCTGACGCCAAACCTACCGCAGAAGTTCCTGCAAATGAACCTGCAGCTGAAACTCCCCAAACAACTGTTTCAAACTATGGCGCATATATCTCGGTCTCTGATGTTGAAGAAATTTCGGGTATTGATGGAATAAAGGAAGTTGAGGAACCACAGAAAATTAAGTTTACAAACAGCAACGGTGATATTGTTTATGAAGTAAGTTTTTATGGGGATTACTTTTATGATGAAGAGGTAGGAGGAAATCAAGAATATTACACTGAAGTAGTAGATGTTGGAGACAAAGCTGCAATATGTTTGCCAGATTCTCCATATAGACTAACATTTATTAAAGGTAGCCAAAGTGTTATGACACAAACGTTAACTAAAAATTCTGAAGGTGAATGGATTTTAAGTGAAGAACAGCTTGTAGAGCTTGCAAAAATTATAGCTTCAAAATTGCCTTAAAATTTAGGAGGAAATTGTATGTCACGAAAATTACTATCTATGTTATTAGTTATTTTGCTAATTACCACTGCAGTACCATTTACGGCAGTGGCTGATGTAAATGTTCCTACATCTATTGGTGCTCCGGAGCATTTTGGTGTAGGACATTATTATGGTGATAGTGTATATTTTACTTTGAGTGCTCCAGAGGAGCTTCGTACCTATACAGAAAATAAGGCTGAGGATAATCCTGATAATCACACATTGACGGTGAACTTTCAAATTGACTACAAAATAGATGGCGGTAATTGGCATTACTCTGCAGATTGGGATTCTCCGGATACACCGCCTGAAAATCAGAAGGGTAATTTATACTTTACGTTTAGTAATGGCGAGTATTATTATGACAGTGAAAGATGGTCTATGAGCAGCATATTTCCAGAGGATGATTCACTTGTAGCTTTCAAAGAAGGAGGCTATGAATATTTAAAGAGCCATTCCATAACATTTAGAGCACGCTTTGCTGAAACCTTTGACGATGAATATGTGATTTCACCATGGTCAAAAGAATTTGTGTTTTCAGACAACGTTAAGGCTGACTACAATAAACTAATAAATAATGCACCTGTTCTAAAATCAGCAGAGATTGTTAAACAAGGATATGAGCCGTATTTTATTATAGATACTGACAGACTGAACGGCGATATCCAGGATTTAAATGCAATGTCCAGTAATTCTATGAGAACTGAAGTTTGGATGAGAAATTCAGGAGACAATGATTTTAAATTGGTTACCACCGAATGGTTTGCTGAATTATATAATATAAGAGCAAGTGATTACTTTGATAGTTCAAAACAAAGCTATGACGAAGAAAGCTTTGAAATAAAATTAAGATATGCTTTAGATTTAAGAGAATATAAACAGTCAGGTTATGTAGGTAATTCTAACTCTGTTATGATTTATAGTCCGTTTTCAAATGTGATATCGCACAACATGCCAACTTGGAGTAAAGCTTCTGATTGGGCTACTCCTGAACTTAAAAAGGCTGATGATACAGGTTTAATTCCTGACATTTTAAGTGGTGCTGATATGACAAAGCCTATTACAAGAGAAGAATTTGCTGAACTTGCGGTTACTCTTTATGAAAATACAACAAATAATTCAGCTGTAGCACATTCTCCAAATCCTTTTATAGACACTAATAATCCTGAGATACTTAAAGCATTTAAGCTTGAAATAACCAAAGGAACTTCAAACACAACATTTGAACCTAATGTTCTTATTAATCGTGAGCAATGTGCAACCATGCTATTTAGGGCACTAAAAGCAATTTCTCCAAGTGAAGATTTTAGTATCGCGGGAGTAAAGGATTTTCTGGACCAGAATTATATTTCTGACTGGGCAGTAGAATCAGTTAAGTATATGAACAAAATAGGAATTATATCAGGAGATACACAGGGGAATTTTATGCCTAAAGCGACTACTACAGTGCATCAGGCACAAGGTTATGGTATGGCTACTAGGGAGCAGGCAATCGCTATGAGTTTGCGCTCATATGAAAAGTTTAAATAAAAAAAAATCACGTCTCCTTTAGACGTGAATTTTTTTGAAAATATTTCAAAGGATAAATTGTTAATAAAATAATTAACTTTTTTATTTTTATATGATATAATGAAATATGTGTAGTATCAGTAAGAATGTAATAAAGGAGTGAATCTCTTGTTTAACCTGGAGTCAGTTTTAATTGTTTTATTCTTGATAGTTACACTTATTTCAGTTTATGAATATAAAATAATTCAATTTCATAAGAATCAACTAAACAATTATGAAGCAGTAAGAAAAAAGCTTTTTGAAACAAATGAATTGATTTCTAAAACTAATGATGAAGATAAAATATATTCAATTGTACTTGATACTATTATGGATATAATTCCAAATGCTACCAATGGAAGTATTCTTCTTTATAATAATCTAGATGAAAGATTTCATTACAAAGTAGTTAAAGGTTTTGTAAAGGATTTAGAGAGTTTTTCACTTAAAAAAGAAGAAGTATATCTTTTTAAAATAAATGAGTTTAAAGAAACTGTTATAATAAATAACCCTGGAGAGTTTGATAGAAATAATATATGTAAAGAAACTATTGATCAGTTCGAAAAAATGAATGCACTGGATATAGCATGCACTATATCTGCTCCTATTTACATTGATAATCAGTTTATGGGTTTATTGAATGTGGATACTAATATTCCAGAACACACCTTTTCAGAAAAGGATGTATATCTGTTAAATCAAATAAAGTGTGAATTAGAACTAGCTATAAAAAATGCTCTGGCTCAAACCAAATTGAAGTACTTGGCAAATTATGATGAGCTGACAGGATTAATTAACAGAAGAATGTTGAAAAAGGAATTTGATAAAGAAGTTGAGGCCATTAACAATAAAAAGGCACCTTTTAGCGTGGTAATGATTGATTTAGACAATTTTAAGTTTTTCAATGATAAGTATGGTCATCATTATGGAGATATGGTCCTTAAAAAGTATACAGAATTGTTGAAAAATTCCGTAAGAAAATCAGATATTGTTGCAAGACTTGCAGGAGATGAATTTGTCATTATATTTAAAGAACTTACAAAAGAAATGGCAGAAATTAAAATGGAACAAATATCGAAAGTCATTTTAACAGAGGAGTTTAACGGTGTTATATTAGGTTTCAGCTATGGTATATTTGAAGTCAAATCTAAAGACATCGGGAACTTTGATAAAGTATTAGCTCATGCAGATGCAAAAATGTACGAAAATAAAAAAGTAAAGGTTTATTAGACCTTCAGTATAGCATATACAAAAATTCACACTATTGAGTGTGAATTTTAATATATTCATATAATTTTTCAGGTGTCAGTGGTTTGCTGTAATAGTAACCTTGGATTATGTCACAGCCAATTCTTTTTAATATATCAACTTGCTCTTTAGTTTCAACTCCTTCAGCAACAACCTCTATACCTAAAACGTGAGCTGCTTGAATAATACCTTCTATTAAAACTTCATTTTGCTTTTCATTAATATTATCGGTAAATGCTTTGTCGATTTTTAT
>JAQSYS010000183.1 GCA_029256005.1 Sedimentibacter sp. | reverse complement strand
TTCTTTTGATTCTTTTATTTTTTCATCTTCTCTTGTTTTATCTGGTTCTTCTTTTATTTCTGTTCCAGATTGCTCATTTAAAATACTAGGCTGTTCTGCCTTTTCTACTATTTTTTGTTCTTCTTTTTCTGCTTTATCTTCAGTTTTTTCCTTGTTTTGCTCTACTTTATCTTGACCTTCAGCCTTCAAAACTTTAACTGCCACTTCTTCTTGTATTGAAGTCTTTAATGATGATGCAAGCTCATTTGTTTTTTCCTGGGTTTTACTTGACGCTGCAATAATTACGCCGCCTTCTTCACCTTCAATTATATAACCTTGTTCTTTCAATTCAACCAAAACATGTTTTACAGCTTCATTTATTTCTTTATTTTTAAGTTCAGAAACGCCTATATTCTCAACAACCTTTTCTCCATCGCCATTGACAGCTCTGACTTCCAATACACGATCAAATCTGTTTACTGAAAATTCAAAGGACGGATTAATATCTAAGCTTACGTATGAATAAGGAGTGAGGTATGCCCATGCAGGTGTAACAAACAACATCAAAACGGCTGCTGCTGAAGCTGCCAATTTGATATATTTACTATTATTTTTTATTATTATTTCCTGTCCAATAGAATAATTTTTATTTCTTATCTTTGATACTATTCCATCCTCGGACAAAACTGCTGCGACACTATCTTTAATTTCTACTATTACTGCTTTCATTTTTCCAACTCCTCACGAATATAACGCATATAGCCTGCAAGATTCGGATAATCCCCTGCCATTATCTCTATAGCTGCTACTATATATTTTCGATGACGCTCCAATAATTTACGGGGTACTTTTGTGCTCTTCTCAATTAAATTTAAGGGCAACTGCCTTTTTATTTTCATTTCACTTATTAGTATCGGATTTTTCACCATATATGCAACTGCCTTGGCACATGATTTTTTTGTTTTCTCTGCTTTTGGAGAATAATCAGCCAAATCCATAAAAGTGAAACCATAATCTGAAAAAACTTCATTTATAAGGTATATCTCCATTTTCAAAGAGTTGTCCTCTTCTGCTGAAACCTTTTTGGCTATTTCCGACTGCAAATAATAGTCTTCCTCTTCTTCAGCTTCAGATTCAAAGAGTGAAGGTTTTACCAATACCTCAGGAGCATATCTAGACTTACTTCTTATGTAATCAATCATTCTGCGTCTTATAACCAACTCAGCGAAATTTAAGAAACTTCCTTTTTCTTGGGTATAATTTCTGACTGCCTCCGTGAATGCTGCCAAAGCAATCGACCATTCATCATCACTTTTTGAAATATAGCTGCGAGCCACCGCGGATGCACACTTCAGAATGAAATTTTCATATTTAGTTATAAGTTTGTTCATTGAACTTTCATCCTCTTTAGCATTCACTGCTAACAAATCTAATTCGCTCACATGTCCACCCCTTAATAGAATTACCTAGCATTATAACATGTTCTATTATAGCATCTTATTTTTTTTAATACAATACAGTTATATTCCCAATTTCCGTAAAACGATTAATCCTGTAAAAAATTCACTTTTTAAAGAGATACCATGTCTTACTATCCAATTCATATTTTAATTCATATATATCCTTACCTTTGTGTAGACAAACAAATATCATCCTCTTATTTCCTACAATGTTTTCCTCATAAATCTTCATAATCTTTTCAATTCTCACAACTTTGTCCTCAAGCCTGAATTTTACCGGCTCAATTTTTCCGTCAAGATTAAAAATAGCCATAACTTTAATAGGTTCATTTAAAATTTTCATATTTCACCTTCTATAAAATACTGCTCATGCCCGGATATTCATCATCAGGGTATCCCCCTAATAGTGGACTTAATTCCGTGTTGGCAAAAACACCCCTAATCACGGATTCATCTCCAAATTTTGACCTTATTTTATCAACAGCTTTATCTAATATTTCATTTTTCTTGCTCAGTTCATCCTGGAAAATATTTATCTGTTTGATGTTTGAAGATTCTAAATCTGATACATGGACTCCCAGCTGCCTTATTGGCTTGCCATCCCACAATTCATCAAACAAGATACAAATATTTATATATATGTCTCTGGTGCAGTCTGTAAAAAAATCAAGTTTTCTTTGTTTTGCCGCATATCCAAAATCCTTGTCCTTGATTCCTACACTTACAACACGGCAGTTCATGTTTGCTTCTCTAAGTCTCCATGCTGTCATTTCTGTCAAGCTTAAAAGCATTACATGCGCAGTTTCATGATCACACACGTTGAATTTTAAAGTGCTGGAATTTCCTACACTCTTTATTGGTTCACCAGTCTTAAAGGTTGAACAGTCTCTTCCCCAGGCATAATTATAAATCATTCGGCCGTGAGATTTTAATTGTGTAGATATTAAATAATAGTCGGAATTGGCAAGTTCTCCTATTGTATAAATTCCCCATCTGTTTAATTTTGGCTTTGTTCTTCTGCCTACCATAAATAAATCTTCAACAGGAAGAACCCATAATTTTTCCTTTATTTCATCCGGAAACATAGTATGACATTTATCAGGTTTCTCAAGATCTCCTGCCTGCTTTGCCAAAAGTTTGTTATCAGAAATTCCAACATTA
Source organism: Sedimentibacter sp. (assembly GCA_029256005.1). Classification (GTDB taxonomy): domain Bacteria; phylum Bacillota; class Clostridia; order Tissierellales; family Sedimentibacteraceae; genus Sedimentibacter. Next base: position 2,194 of record JAQSYS010000183.1, on the reverse strand, counting down.
ACCGTGTAACCAAATTTTTCCTTTATAGTGTCCTTTATTTTATAAGCAAGTTCAACTGCTTCTTCTCTTTTTAAATCTGTAAATCTCAAAAAACATTCATCTATGCTGAAAACCTGCACATCCGGAGTAAAGCTCATTAGATATTCTCTCATTGCCTTGCTTGCTCTCACATATACTCTATAGTTAGGAGGGACAACCAATAGATTTGGGCACAGTTGTCTTGCTTCCATAAGCGACATTCCTGTTTGTATTTTGAATTTTTTTGCAGTTGTCGATTTTGCCAATACTATTCCATGTCGGCTTTGTTCGTTTCCTCCTATTACAGACGGCACTGTTCGTATGTCTCTGTCTATTCCCATTTGTTTTTCATATGCAGCTGTCCAGCTAAGGAATGCTGAGTTTACGTCAATATGCATTATTATTTGTCCCAAGCTATCGCCTCCATTTTTTCGAACATTTGTTCTTATTATATCACAATTTATAAATTTTAAAAGCTGTTTTTGTTAAATTAAAAAAAAAATAGAATTTGCATTTTACAAATTCTATTTTTGAATTTCTTTAACTAATTTTATAATTTTTGTCGTGAATTATTTTTAATCCTTTAAATAAAAGCAGAGGATCATATGTGTCTATCATGTTTGTTTCATCAGAAATAATTCTTCCCATGCCGCCTGTGGCAACAACCCTCATATTTTCTATTTTCATTTCTTCTTTAACTTTTTTTATTATATATTCAACCTGCCCTATATAACCATAAACTAATCCTGCTTGTATGCTGGTTACAGTATTTTTGGCAAGTATTGAATCAGGTTTCTTAATTTCAACGCTTGGTAGCTGCGCAGTCTTTTGCCACAAAGCATCTGCAGTAATTTGAAGTCCCGGAGATGTTATTCCATACTTGAATTCGCCCTTATCGCTAACTACATCGTAAGTTGTTGCAGTTCCAAAATCAATTACTATTAATGGACCTCCAAACATGTCATATGCAGCAACAAGACCAACAATTCTGTCGGCTCCTACTTCACGAGGATTATCTGTAGCTATTGTTATTCCTGTTTTTATTCCAGGTCCGACTATTATAGGTTCAATATTAAAATATTTTCTTAACGCATTTTCAAATGAATGCATTACATTTGGAACTACTGATGAAACAATTGAGCTTTTGATTTTATTTTTGTCTATATTGTTATGGTTTAATAAACTTAATATAAAAATACCATATTCATCAGAAGTCTTTTCACTTCTTGTTACCATTCTCCAGTTTCCAATAAGCTTATCACCATCATAAATTCCGATAACTATATTGGTATTTCCTATATCAACTGCTAATATCATATGCTACCCCTGTCAATTTTATCATATACATTAACTACTGCTGCTGTCCCTATTCCCGCAACAGTGCTTTCTATCAGTGCACTTGTTGAAACCAGAAATAGCGCAAATGCTGCAAAAGTAATTCCAATTCCAAATTCAGTGCTAATTTTTACAATTTCTTCACTATAAATAAGATAAAGCATCAAAATAACCAGTCCTGTATTCGTAAGAGCTCCGGATATGCCTGCTGCTAAAAGAGATATTGTTTTTGATTTAATAAACTTGTTTAAGATTTTAAAAACATAATATGGAACTACTCCGATAAAAATCCTTGGCAATATTGCAACTAAGGGATTTAAAAAAAGATAATCCAATGGTGATGCAGGTGCCAATAGTGCCCTGAGAAGTGTTGCGAGCCCTGCCATAAATCCCATAACAGCTCCTGATTTAGGTCCGTGAATAATGCTAGTAATTATTGTTGGCAGAAAAATCAAAAGTGCCATGGAAGCAGATGTTGTTGGAATTGCCGTCATGGCAACAAAGACAATAGTAAGTGCCAGCATAACTCCTAAAAAAGTGAGTTTGCCTGTTTTAGTTCTTTTATTCATTTTTTCCTCCTATTCTCGTTCTGTTAACCAGATACAAGATAATCAAAGGTATTATATCACAATTAATTTGTCATGCCAATATTATTTACTCTTTGCTCAATTCATCAATAGGCCTTGTTGTAACCTGGCTTCTGTCTAGATCTAAAAGGAGTATTGCCTTTTCAAGATCTTCCTCTGATGACATCTCTATTTCAAGATATGGCTTAGAATACGTTTCTTCATCCCATGTGTCAATTTCAAATGTAATATTATCATAAATATATGACCTTCTG